>NZVX01000079.1 GCA_002698265.1 Chloroflexota bacterium
CCGGCGGCGGCAACCTACTGCGCCGTCCAGCCGCCGTCTATCACCAACTCACTGCCAGTAACGAAGGACGATTCGTCCGAAGCCAGATACAGGACTCCGTAGGCAACGTCCTCCGACTCGCCATACCGGCCCAGGGGAATCCGGGAGACCATCATTTCTTGCACCGCCGCATCGGAGCGCCGTGCTTCGGTCATGGGAGTGACTACGGGGCCGGGATGGACCGAATTGACTCTGATGCCCTCGGCCGCGTATTGAACGGCCGCCGACTTGGTGAAGATTCGGACCGCTCCCTTGGATGCCTGGTATTGGGGGCTGCTTTCGCCCATGCCCACCAGACCCAGTTGGGACGAAATGTTGATNATGGAACCACCTCCCGCTTTCCGCATTTCCGGGATGGCGGCGCGGGTGCCTAGAAACACGCCCTTGGCATTGATGTCCATCACCCGGTCCCAGTCCGCAACCGATGTCTCCTCGATAGTGCCTCTNGCGCTGACTCCCGCGTTGTTCACCAGGACGTCCAACTTGCCGTAGCGGACCACCGCCTCTTTCACCGCAGCCGNCCAGTCCGATTCACTGGTCACATCCAGATGCACGAAGACGGAATCGTTGCCGATCTTCTCGNCCAGATTGCGTCCCTCATATTCCAGCACATCCCCAACCACCACCTTGGCCCCTTCCCTGACGAACAGNTCCGCTTCAAAAGCCCCCATACCCCGGCTCCCACCGCTAATGATGGCTACTTTTCCTGCTAGGCGCATGGTTGGGCTCCTTTGGTTGAAGATTAGCTGATGACGGAGGGTTCGCCCTCACCCCAACCCTCTCCCAGCGGGAGGGGGAGCAAATCCCTAATACCTCGTCTGTTGACTCATGGGAGTGAAGGTACCGGGGTGTACGGCGGTCAGGCCNGCGTCCACCGGAAGGCAGATGCCGGTGATCCAGCGGGCCTCNTCGCTGGCCAGGAACAGAGCGGCGTAACCGACGTCCCAGCCGGTCCCTTCGGTCTTCAACGGGGCGGCCTCGGTGCGGAACTGCCGCAGGTCGTCATTCATCCTCGGGGCAACCATGGGGGTGTAGACCAATCCGGGGGCGATAACATTCACCCGGATGTTGTCGGCGGCGTGGTCGGCGGCCATGGAGAAGGTCAGACCNATGACNCCCGCCTTGGACGCGGTGTAAGGCGTGCTGCTGTGGGCCCTGAGTCCGGCGATGGACGAGATGTTGATGATTGCCCCGCCACCGCCGCTGGCGATGATGTGGGGGATAGTGGCCTTGCTGGCCAAGACGATGGTCTTCAGGTTGACCGTCATGACCTTGTCCCAGTCCTCTTCGCTGACCTCGACCACCGTTCCCCGCTGGGAGATGCCCACGTTGTTGTCCAGNATGTCNACCTGGCCGTAGCGCTCCATGGCCGTCCGGGCCATGCGCTCGCAGTCTTCGAGCTTAGTCATGTCGCCCTGCAGGGTAGAGGCGACGCCGCCCTCATCCTGGATGACCTGGAGGGTCTCCCGNGCCCGGTCNTCTTGGAAGTCGACCAGAAGCACTTTCGCGCCTTCACGGGCGAACAGGATGGACGCGGCTTTGCCGTTGCCCACTCCTTCGCCGCTGGACCCGGCGCCGGTGACGATTGCCACTTTCCCTTCAAGCCTGGGTGGTCTTTCCGCCATTGGTTGCACCTCTGAGATTTCGCCTAAAACGTCGTTGATAGCTATTTGCTTAGGCCCGATTTACACTGGGGTACAATCTAGGAAAGCATTCCCATTGTCAAGATATTCGGNGCCTCCGGCGAAATTCGTCGGCCANCCCAAATCCCGCGCACGGTTTCTTGACTCTACTTGGGCGGCACTCTAAACTGATAGNGACACAANTAGGTGAGCCTGAAATNGGCCACCGGGACGTAATACTGCATGCAGAGCAACCTGAACCACGGGACGGATGTCGCCCTTTTCATCGACTGGGAAAACTTTAAGATCAGTCTGGCCGTAGGCCACCGCACCCCCAACGTTTCCGCACTGAAAGAAGAAGTCTCCAACCACGGACGCGTAGTGATCGCCAAGGCCTACGCGGACTGGGTTACCAGGGCTCCAGAACTTAGGGGCGCCAGCCAGTTTCTAAACGACCCTCCNTCCCTCTATGCCGCCGGAATCGAGCCGGTGTTTGTGCCCACCAGGGCCCCATCTCCCAACGCCACCAACGCCAACGGAATGCGCACGGGACGCATCAAGAACAGCGTCGACGTCAAGATGACCGCCGACTGTATCGAGATCGCCCACTCCTACCCCAACATCGGCACCTACGTGCTGGTATCCGGGGACTCCGATTTCATCCACGTGGTGAACGCCCTCCGGACAATGGGCAAGCACGTNATCGTGATCGGCATCTCTTGGAGCACTTCCCGCCGCCTGGCAGACCAGGTGGACACACTGGTGCTCTACGACGTNGATGTCGACCCTCCGGTCTCGGCAGAGGCCGAGGCTCCCAGNGCCGCTCCCACAGCCGAACCTGCTCCAGACCGCACATCGGCAGATAATCTGAATGANATGATCCGGGCCATCGAAGAGATTATCCGGGACGAGCGGAAGGCCGGTGGCAACCCNCTGTTGACTTCGATCAAGCAGCGCCTGGTACGCCGTTATCCCGAATTTGACGAGAAAAAACTGGGNTTCTCCGGCTTCAAACGCCTGATGGCCCGCGTTGCGCAGAANGGCAATNTCCGGCTGATNACGGCCGGATTGGTCGACTGGGCAATCATGGCCGAAGAAGACATTCCCGAGGGCGCAACCGAAGCCACCTTCTCCACGCCCAACGCCCGGCTGGGGCGGCGCCGCGGACGGCTTCCCCATTCCCGGCAGCAAGAAGAGATTGAGCATCCGGAGCCGGTCCACTCTGAAGATGAAGATACTTCACTTGTCGAAGACACCGAGACCGACCATGATCCGGTCCCCGCGTTTACTGCCAACGGGCAGCACGATGACCGTGACGACCAGCCGGAATATTCGTCCGAATCAGACGACGGCGAACCAGCCTCTTCCAGTTCTCCTTTTGGCGAAAATACCGAATTAGCTCAAGCCCTGCAAGATGCCATCAGCGGGCTCGGCATGCCGACTGAACCAAACGACGGGTTGTTGGCCGACCGCGTATCCGACCTGATTCTCATGGCTAATACCCTGGAACACCAGGAAGGGATAAGCCACGTAGCGTTCAACTTCCTAGTGGGAGAGATCTGCGGCGCCCTCAGCCAGGGGCTGGAAGCCGGCAACGCCGATATCACCCAGCGCTGGGGTCAATCGAGTTCCCGCACCTATGTGAGCAAGATTCTTCGCAGCCTGAGCGATGGTGAGTTCTTCATTAAGGGCAACCATAGCTGGCGCGACGAAAACTCCGGCCAGAACCGCCGCCGCCGCACCTTCAACCTGAACCAAGATCACCCACTGGTACAGCAGGCCATCGCCGCCCGTTTGGGCGCCGGCGCCGCGGACTCATCTGCAACCGTGACCAAGGAAAGCTATCCTTCCGTCGACCACGACGAACCACTCGAATCTCCGGACACTGGTGAGGGCACAGAAAACGGCGCCACAGACGACATCGCTAAATCGCCGGAACAATCCGAATACGCCAACTACGAAGACGAGGACGAAGACTACGAGTCGGGCAAATCGGCCGCCGAATCCCGCGTCGAGACCGGGTTCATGTCCCGACTCTTCAGACCCCGCAGAAACTAGGCTGGAAACCAAAAGGCTCTGCAAACCAAAAGCGCCCCGATTCGTCGGGGCGCTTTTCTTGTTCCTACTCGACGCTGGTCCCCCTACATATCCAAAATCAGCGTAGACCAGCCAAAGTCCCGGGCACCCAGCCCCTCGGCGGTAAAGGGGTTGTAGTACTCCCTGAACCCAGACTTCTCGATGCACTCATGACTCTTGGCGACGATAATATCAGCCAGTTCCCCGTAGCCGTGGCCCCGCAGCGCATGGGACAAGAACCAATTTGTGTTGATCCAAGAGGGGCCCCTCCAGATGAACCCTCTCGGGTTTCCGGGCATGAACTTCGGGTCCGAGACCGGAACAGACGGCAGCGGATACGGTGTCCAAAAATGGTCCGAAGAAGACACCCAGTCGTTCACCAACCGCTCCACGATGGGCCTAGGTAAGTCGTGCAATATCAGCGGCATCAGTGAGCTGATAGTCACGACCCGCACCGGCTTCTCAGCGACGCCCGAGAGATCGAAGAACACGCCTGCTTCTTCGTCCCAGCACTTCTCCAGTAGAGCGTCCCGAGTCCGGTCGGCCTCGCGGTTGAACTCGTCGCCTTCAGGAGAATCACCCAGCAGCCGAGCCAGAGATCGCATCCCCAACGCGTAGATCGAGTTCACCAACACGTCCTCGAAATGAAAAAGGTCAGCAGCCAGTATCTTCCGGTCGTCGCCGCGCAGCGGCTCGTAAGCCTTGTAGATCTCCCGCAGAGCGGCGATGAACCCCTGATTGGAAAGCTCGGTCAAGCCCAGGGCTTCGTCGTACTTAGGGGAGCAGTCGGTGCCTGCTTCCTCGGGCTGGATGACGGCGATCAGGCCGTCGTCGTCCGGGTCTCTGGTGTTCCGAAGCCAGCGGTAGAAATTTACCAGCACCGGCAGCGCCGCCTTCCGGAATTCCTCATCACCGGTGGCCCGGTACACCCGTTCTACGGCGTAGGCGATGATCGGCGGCTGCATAGTGGAACTATAGTGGGGGTCGCCGGCCTGTCCGACGATATTCCGGCTCAAGAAATCGGGCTGTTTCTCCATCTCCCAGAAGATGATGTGGGGCATGAAGCCGTTGGAGAGGGCGCCGCTCATCAACGTCCGGAGCTCGGCCTTAGCTTGGTTCGGGTCTAGGTGCAACAGGGCGATGGCGTGGAAGCACGAGTCCCAGAACCACTGGAAGGGGTAGCCGGTGAGGGAAGGGCAGACGAAGCTGTACACTTGACCGTTCCAATCGGCCACGCCCTGGCGCAGGTTGGTCAAGAGTATCTTTTTTGCGCCCTCTTCCAGCGCCGCCCGGTCCAAGTGATATCCTCTCAGATCAGGCCGCGGTGCGGGTGTCTTGGTAGACTTCCAGATACTTCTTGGCCACTACCGGCCAAGCAAACTCGGCGAGGGCGTACTGCTGGGCTTGACGCCCCAGCTCCCGGCGGGCTTCGTCGTCATTCACCAGCCGGACCAATTCATGGGCCGCGGCCGCGTGATTGAACCTGGGAACAACCACCGCGCCTTGAGACAACACCTCCCGGTTGGCGCCTACATCGTGCGTCAGCACCGGGGCCCCGTGGGTCATGGCCTCTAAAAAAACCAGGCCAAACGCCTCGTACTGGGAGAAGAGAGTGAACAGGTCGGCTTCGGCGTACCATTCGGCCAATTCGCTGTCGGAGACCTCTCCAGTGACAATCACCTCTCCCCGTAGGTCGTGTTGGACAATGAACTTCTCGATTCCGGCGGAGGCGCCTTCATCCCGGCCGACCAACACCAACCGCACCGGACGCTCGAACTGGGCGCGGGCCATCCGATAGGTATTGAGCAACCACCGCTGGCCCTTATGGCTCCCCAAACGTCCGACGCAGAGAATGGTCAACGGGCCCGACCGCCCGCGGTCATAGTCTCGTACAGGACTGCCCTTCTCCTCGCCGGTCTTGGCATCAACCGAAGCTCCCCAACCGATCACGCCCAATTTATCCTTGCCTGTGCGGTAGGCCTTGTGGACGCCTTCAGCCTCAAGTTCGGTCAACGCTACCACCCGATCGGCGATGTGGCTTAGAAAAGCGTTGATGGGTTTCAGCCACCATCTGCTGATCGGCAATTTGTGGAAAGACGGCGTGAACACGAACCGGGCCTTGCCGCGGTACCAGAACCACGCCCACAGGTGGCCCCAAAACCAGCCGTCGCCCACGAAATGGATCACGTCGGGCTTGAACTCGTCCAGATACTTCTTCATGCGCCGCGGAGAGAACCAGACCAATGGGACCGAGTAGAACGGGAGAGACCGCCGGGGGAATCCCGACAGGCGGTAGATGGTAATAGCCTCTGGAGTGGACTCCTGGTCATCCCAGGTGGGTTCCGGATGACGGGGGAAGGAATACTTGGTGGTGAGCACGCCGACGGCTTCGATGGCGTTCGACTGTTGCATCTGGAACGATAGCTGTTCTATCGCCCTCTCGATACCCCCCAAGTAGGGCCGGAAATATGGGGTCAGAAACATCACGCGCAGTGGTCTGCTATCCACTGGCTGCCTCCAGGCCGTTGTTCCACACTCTGCTGATCTCGGAGACGGACAGGTCGACCTGTCCGTTGAACCGGAAACGGCCGCCGCCAGTATACCCCAGTTTAATGGCCGGCACCCCGAAGCCTGCAGCCAGGCTAACCAGAGCGTCCCAGCGGTCCTCAGAGAGACCGACAACGATTCGCGATTGCCGCTCCCCGAATAGCGTCACGTCCCAGCGGTCCGCTACCGAAAACTCGCCGGTGAAGCCCATGCCACCTTGGATGGAACACTCGGCCAGAGCCACTGCCAGTCCGCCCTCGGAGCAGTCGTGGGCCGATGTGATCAGGCCCTGCTCTATAGCGTCGCGACAGACCTGCTGCACCTGCTTTTCCAGGTCGATATCAATCTTGGGGCTGCCTTCTACCCTTCCGTGGACCCGCTGTAGGTACTCACTGCCAGCCAAGTCGTTAACTTCGATTCCGAGGGTGTCCGCGCCCAATAACCCAACAACCAGCCCTTCCGCGGCGAAGGCCGACCTGGTAGCTTTGGCGGCGTCTTCCAGCAGACCCAGGCCGCCCACGACGGGCGTGGGGAATATCGCCTGTCCCCTGGACTCGTTGTATAGGCTCACATTTCCGCTAACCACCGGCACTTCCAACGCCCGGCAGGCCTCGGCGATCCCCTGGATGCATTGTTCCAACTGGTGATAAACGTCTGGGCGCTCGGGATTGCCAAAGTTCAGGCAGTCGGTCACGGCCAGGGGCAACGCACCGGAACAGCTCAGGTTACGGCAGACCTCCGCGACCACGATCAGGCCTCCCTGGTAGGGGTCCAATTGGCACAGGCGACCGTTGCCGTCGATGGTCACCGCGATCGCCTTCTTAGTGCCCTTCACTCGCAAGACCGCGGCATCGCTCCCTGGTCCCACCACGGTGTTGGTCTGCACCTGGTGGTCGTACTGCCGGTAGACACCCTGCTTGTTGGCGATGTTGGGAGAAGCCAGCAGCCGCAGCAATGTTGCCTGCGGGCCCTCCTGAGGCAGCGCAACTGAGTCAATGTCCAACTGGAGGCGCTTTATGTCCTCTTCAGACGGCTTGCCTTCCAAACGGTATTGGGGCGCTTCGGATAGGGGTCCGATGGGCAGGTCGACCACCAATTCCGGCCCGACGGCCACTTGGGCGGTCTTCTCCGCGATGACCAAGCCGATCTCCCGGCAGACCACGTCCCACTTCTCGAAGACGGCGTTGATGGCCGGTACGTTTTCCGGGGCCACCACCAACAACATCCGCTCCTGGGACTCCGAGAGCATCACCTCGTAGGGGCTCATGCCCTGCTCGCGCTGGTGAACCTGGGATATATCCAATCGGATGCCCCGGCCGCCGCTGGCCGCCGACTCCACCGCCGCGCTGGTCAAACCGGCCGCTCCCAGGTCTTGGATGGCGTTCACCAGGCCGGTGTCCAATGCTTCTAGACAGGCCTCGATCAGCACCTTTTCCAAGAACGGGTTGCCCACTTGGACCGTGGGACGCAGCTCCACCTCTTCCTCGAAGGTGCGGGACGCCAGGCCGGACGCCCCGTGAATGCCATCTCGTCCGGTGCCCGCGCCCACCAACAGCATCACGTTGTCGACTTCGCTTGCTGATGACGTGGCGATGTTGTCGGACCGGACCAGCCCCACACACATGGCGTTTACCAGGGGGTTCTGGGAGTAGGACTCGTCGAAACAGATCTCGCCGGCCACGTCAGGCACGCCGATGCAGTTTCCGTACCAAGAGATGCCGCCCACAACACCGTCGAAAAGGTACCGATTTTGTGGGTCGTCGAGAGGACCGAACCGGAGGGAGTTGAGCAGGGCAATGGGCCGGGCGCCCATTGCCAGGATGTCGCGGACGATGCCTCCCACGCCGGTAGCCGCTCCTTGCAGCGGCTCCACTGCGGAAGGATGGTTATGGGACTCGACCTTGAACACCACAGCTAAGCCATCGCCGATATCCACCGCGCCGGCGTTCTCCGCGCCGGTCTGGGACAGGACCCGGTTGGACTTCTGGCTGAACAACCGCAACAACGGCCGGGAGTGCTTGTAGCCGCAGTGCTCACTCCAAAGAGCCCCAAACATGCCCAATTCAACGGGGTTGGGCTCCCGGTCCAGTCGTTCGATGATCAGGTCGTATTCGGCCCGGGAAAGCGCAATTTCATCCAGTGTTTCTTTGGTCACCGCCATCTACTTTTCAACCCTCGCCCTGGTCCCATTTGTTCTGGTTCATCTTTGCAAGATGTATACACCGGTCACGCCGATTCGTCGATAGCTTGGCCCGTGTCTTGGTTCCCGTTTTGGCCCGACGCCGGGCTGTTTCCCACGTTCCCGTCCTGGTCTGAGGGCCAGACTTCACCGTTGGAGACATAGAGATAGTTGGCCCCGGCGCCGAAAAAATCGTTCACCTGTTCCAGGTCGGTAGTGGTGATCAGGACCTGCTCGTACCGCATCGCCTTCTCCAGCAGCCGGTGCCGGCGGGAGCTGTCCATCTCCGACAGAGCATCATCGAACAACACCACCGGCCCCTCACCGCGCGCCGACGCCAGGAACTCTGCCTCGGCCAGCCGCAGCGCCAGCGCCAGGGTACGCGCTTGACCCCGGGACGCGAAAGTACCCATGTCCGCTCCGTCGATGTTCAGGGCAAAGTCATCCCGGTGGGGACCAACAGCCGTCACCGGCCGGACCCTCTCCCGGTGGACCGCCGCCGCCAAGGCCTCGCGGAAGTTGTCCTCGACCTCGCCGACCTCGCCCGCCAGCAGCACACTGGGCCGGTACTCTATAGCTAGTTTTTCTTCTACGCCACTAAGGTCCTCGTGGTGGCGCACGCAGGCGTCCGTGAGCTCCTGCATTCCCAGATATCTCCGCCAGGTGATCTGGGCGCCCTCCCGGACCAGTTCGTCATCCCAATAGGCAAGCTCGTCAACCTGGGCGCGGCCTTCTTTGAGTAGCCGCAGCAGTTGGTTTCGCTGTTGCACGACGCGTTGGTACCGTTGCAAGCCCTTGAGATAGACCGGGTCGGCCTGGGACAGAAGAATATCCAGAAACCGCCTGCGGCCCGACGGTGATCCCTGGACCAAGTCGATGTCCGCGGCGCTGAACAGAACGGCGTTGACTTCGCCGATCAACTCCCCGGCGGTGCGCCTGAGCCGGTTGACCCGAATCTCCTTGCGGACGTTGTAGGTCAGGCCGTCGTTATCTTGCCCCACGCGTTGGGTCGGCTGGTAGCCAACTATGACCCTGAGCCGCTGGCCGCTCTTTTCGATGGTCCCGTCCACCAGCGCTTGCTCACCGGCTTTCGCTGCGTCGAAGTTGACCACTTCACGCTCGTTCTCGGCTCGGAAAGACCGGGCGATACAGAGGAGATAGACGGCTTCCAGAAGCGTGGTTTTGCCCTGGGCATTGGGGCCGTAGTAGACCGTCACACCGGGAGACAATCCAACATCCAGGTGAGTGAGGTTGCGGAAATTCGTCAGTCGCAATCGGGAGAGGTAAGCCAACCCGTCGTGTTCCTCCCGTCAGACCGGCCTGGGGAGCCGGACTTGCTAGTCCTGGTCCATCAACAACTGGATCTGCGCATCCAGTTCGGTGGCCGCCCCGGCGTCTCCGGCGGAGAGACGGAAGCAGCGGTCGATGTAGAGTTTGGCCAGTTGTGAGCTTCGTTCCGAATTATCCTTGGCCACGTTCAGCAGGTCGCTCACTTTGAAATTCTCGGGCAGGTGGCGGGCCAACACCGTGATCTCTGCGCCGACCTCGTCCGCTTCGGACTGGTCCGCCCCATCAACGGCGAACCTCAGCCGGCCCAGCAGCCGTGATAGCTCACCCAGTTTGTCGCTCTCGCTCATGAAACTGAAGAGGACTTCATTGACGTTGAGAGAGTCATCAGGCTCCGGTTCTGGTTCTGGTTCGGTCTCAGGGACCGCAGCGGCTTCCAGGGTCTCCCGGAGTTCTTCGCCAATGGCCTCGGCAGCGCCCTCAGCCGGGGTGCTGATCATACCCAGA
>NZVX01000080.1 GCA_002698265.1 Chloroflexota bacterium
CGGAGAACACAGAACGAGTCTATCTGGCGGACCTGCAATCGTTCCGCCAATACCTGGCCGCGGAGAAGCTGAGTCTGACGGACATGGACCGGCAGACTCTGCGCGGCTACCTGGCCTGGTTGGCCACCCAGGGTAAGGGCGGACAACAGGGATATGCCAGAGTCAGTGTTGCCCGTAAGCTAACGGTGGTCCGCGCTTTCTACCGGTTCTTGGTCCAAGAAGGTCTGTTTCGCTCGACCCCCGTGCCTTCGGGGCAAAGTTTCAAGGTAAAGATTTCGAAATCTCTCCCCGATTTCTTGGGTCAGGGCGAAGTCGCCCGGCTGATGGATGCGCCCGATGAATCTACGGTTCACGGGATCCGGGACAAAGCGATCTTGGAGACGCTGTACGCCTGCGGAGTCCGGCTTGCGGAGATCCACGGACTTAACCTGCCGGACATAAATTTCCCTAGCAATGAGATCTTGGTCCGAGGCAAAGGCTCCAAAGAACGGATGGTCCTGTTTGGAAAGCATACCGAGGAAGCATTGCGGCGATACCTCAACGAGTCCCGGCGCGAATTGGTGTCCAAGCCCACCCAGGCGCTATTCTTGAACCGGTATGGAGAAAGGCTCTCGCGCCGCAGCTTCGAAAAACTGGTGCGCCGCTATTCAGACCAAGCCGGAACCAGGACGAGTGTTCACCCCCATACCCTCCGGCATACCTTTGCCACGCATATGCTGGAAGGCGGGGCCGACCTTCGGGTGATCCAAGAACTTCTGGGCCATTCCAGTCCTACAACGACCCAGGTATATACTCATGTAACCAAGCGGGAAGCCCTGTCGGCCTACTTGTCCCATCATCCCAGGGCTGACGAACCGGCTGGCAGGACGCCCCGGCAAGCGGCCGAGCCTGAGGAACAAGTATCCACCGGGAAGGACGACTAGAAACATGGTCAGTTTCTTGATCTTAAACGGCCCCAACATCAACATGCTGGGACGCCGGGACACATCTCTATACGGCTCCAAGACCCTGGAAGAAGTGAACCAGGAGATCAAATGGGTTGCCAATGAACTTGGCGTAGAGGTCATTTTCTACCAGTCCAACCTGGAAGGGGAACTGGTCAACTGCATCCAGGAGCATTGGGGGAAGATCCAAGGCATAGTCTTGAATGCAGGAGCACTGACCCACTATGGGCTCAGCCTGAAAGACGCATTGATCGACAGCCGTTTGCCGGTTGTCGAAGTCCATCTCAGCAACCCTTTGGCCAGGGAAGACTGGCGCAGAGTTTCGGTGATCTCGGACATAGCCAGAGGCCAGATCGCTGGATTTGGCTGGCGAAGTTACACCTCGGCGCTAAAAGTATTGTCTGAAGTTGTCGAAGAAGAATCCAGATGAAAGAAGGGCCCCGATGAAGGAAAGAGTGGAGGGCCTCGTCGCCCAGTTCAACGACCAAGAATTAGACGGCGTGCTGATTTCGGCTCCGGAGAACCGGCGCTACCTATCGGGATTTAGCGGCTCCGCCGGATATTTGCTGATTACCAAGGCCAAGGCCGTCCTGGTCACAGATTCCCGGTACACCGAACAGGCGACCAACCAATCGCCCTATTTCGATGTCCGGCAGGTTCGCGGCGGCTGGGGTTGGCTGATCGACGAATTGAAAGATTCCGGGGTCAAGAAGGTCGGGTTCGAAAGCCAGGATATGACGGTCGCTTCGTATAACAACCTAATTGACGCCATCAAAGGCGATTCCGCTTTGGGAGACGTCTCTTTTGTTCCGGCGCCGGGACTGGCCGAGAACCAGCGCATCGTCAAAGACCATGAAGAGCTGCAGATGCTGCAGTTGGCGATCGACGCTGCAGACAAAGCCATGGACCAAGTAACTCCTGTCATCACTCCCGGTATGACCGAGAAGGAAGTAGCCTGGAGACTGGAAACCGCTATGCGTGATTTCGGCGCAGACACGATCAGCTTCGATACCATCGTTGCCGCCGGGCCCAACGGGGCGATGGCCCACCATCAACCTACCGACTACGTGATCAAACAAAACGACCCCATCGTGATCGACATGGGCGCAAAAGTTGCCGGTTACTGCTCCGACCTATCCCGGTCGATTGCGGTCGGCGAGCCCGATGAGACATTTAACAAGATCTACGACACGGTCCTGGGCGCCCAGCTAACCGCCATCAATGCGGTGAAGGTGGGTATGACCGGCGAAGAGACGGACAACCTGTCCCGGGAAGTGATCACCCAAGCTGGATACCGGGACAACTTTGGCCACAGTCTGGGCCACGGTGTCGGCCTGGAGATCCACGAGAACCCCAGAGTCGGACCTAGGTCTCCCGACGTCTTGGAGTTGAACACGGTGTTCACTGTTGAACCCGGCATATATCTGAGCGGCTGGGGCGGGATTCGAATCGAAGATATAGTGATACTTCGAGAAGACGGCGCCGTTCCACTAAGCAAAGCCAAAAAGTAAAAGTTGTCAGGCCATTCAGCAAATTCCACGTCCGCGCCCGGCTTAGTGATACACTCTTAATTGATACTGCGGGGCACTGTTTTCGCTGGTCCGGCGGCTCCTTTCACCAGTAACCGGAGGACTCCTAAATGAGCATAAATTTCAGCGACCTCAGCCGGGGACTCGTCATCGAGTTGGACGGGCAGCCTTGGGAGGTCATGGATTACCAGCGCCACAAGATGCAGCAGAGAGCGCCGGTTACCCGCATCAAGATGAGAAATCTGTTGAGCGGAGCGGTGGTGGAGCGTACCTTTCAGCAGTACAGCACCGGGTTTACCCTGGCCGACGTGGATACCAGGCCCACCCAATACCTCTACACAGACGGCGACTTCTATTTCTTCATGGACCAGGAAACCTTCGATCAGTATGACCTGACTAAGGAGATATTGGGGGACTCGTTGGAGTACCTGAAAGAGCAGGCGATGGTCGATATCCTTCTGTACAACGGCGCGCCCATCAGCGTGAAGATGCCAACCCACGTGGAACTCCAAGTTACTGACACGCCTCCGGCTTTCCGTGGGGACACCGCCCAGGGAGGCAACAAACCCGCCACCTTGGAGACCGGCTTAAAAGTGAATGTCCCGATGTTCATAACTCCCGGTACGGTAATCCGGGTTGATACCCGCTCCGGAGAGTACACCGAGCGCGTGAGCTAGATCGTGGCTGTCTATACCGTCAGCCAAGTTTCTTCCCATATCAAGGAGTCGCTGGAGTCCGACCCGCTGCTGATGGATCTTTGGGTCGTTGGAGAAGTCTCCGGCCTCCGGGCCTCCTCCGCCGGGCACACCTATTTCAGCCTCAAAGATCGGGACAGCCTGCTGCGCTGCGTCATGTTCCGGGGCATGAAGGGGGCAGAGCTTTTATCCGAAGGCGATTCTGTCTCGGCCCATGGCAAGATCACCTTCTATACCAGAGGAGGCACCACCGATTTCATGGTTGACCTGGCCATGCCCGAAGGCGTGGGCGAGCTGGCCCTGGAGTTGGAACGACTGAAGCAGAAACTAGCTGCGGAAGGATTGTTCGAGACCAGCCGAAAACGCCAACTCCCCCGGTTTCCCGAGAAAGTTGGTGTGGTCACCTCGCCCACCGGCGCTGTTTTCCACGATATCCAAAACGTTCTGCAGCGGCGCTATCCGCTGGCCCAACTGGTCCTATCGCCGACGATCGTCCAAGGGCAGGATGCCGCCCCCAAGATAGCCACGGCATTGGAATTGTTGGACCGGGAGGGTGGCTGCGACGTGATCATAATCGGGCGTGGCGGCGGTTCTCTGGAAGACCTGTGGCCCTTCAATGAAGAGGTGGTCGCCCGCGCCATCTATGCCTGCAAGACTCCCGTGGTCAGTGCCGTTGGCCACGAGACCGACGAGACCATCGCCGACTATGTGGCCGATGTCAGGGCGCCGACTCCCTCGGCCGCGGCCGAGCTTGTGGTGCCCGATGCCCACGTGCTCCGGCGGAACTTGGAGATGACCGCCAGCATTATGTTCCGTATGCTCAGCGACCAGAACTCGCGGAGGCGCTCCGAGGTGCTGGCCACGGCCCGGCGCATGGAGGTCAGCTTACCAGATACGCAGACCATGCGCCGCAGAGTCGATGACGTCGGAAGAATGGTGCAGTCCGCGTCGTCAAGGCTGTTACAGGAAGGCAAGATACAGGTGGAAGGTCTCGGCCTGCGCCTACGCGCCCTAGACCCCATCGCCACATTAGGCCGCGGGTTTTCAATCGTCCATCTACCGGATACCGGGGCGGTGGTTTCCAGCGCCAAGCAGGTCTCGGATGGGGACGCCCTTGAGATCACGGTCGCCGACGGATCGCTACCCGCAGTTGCCGGTACGGGTATTCCGGACCAGAAACCGAAGTACACGGCCGCGAGGTCCAAAGAGTCGAAACCAAGACCGAAAGCCAGACCGAACCAGCCCAGCGGAATGGCCCCGCTTTTGTAGCGCCGCCCCCTTGCGGATTCACTTCTCTGCTGGCATGCTTGTGCCGCGGGGAGAATGTCTCTGACCAACCGTCTCCCAGGAGTCTGGACCATGGCCAAACCTAAGAATTCCTCGCCGAAAGATGACGCTGAATCCATCAACTTTGAGGACTCATTTCGCCGACTGAATGAGATGGCCGAGCAACTGGAGGCCGGTGGGCTGACCCTGGCCGAAGCTACCTTCCGATTTGAAGAGGGAATGAAGCTTGTTCAGACCTGCAACGAGTTACTGAATAACGCCGAACTAAAGATAACTGAGCTGAAAGAGTCCTACCAGCCTGCCGACGTTCTAGCCGGTTTTGATGACCTGGAAGAAGACCCGGACGAATAATCCGTGCGAATAATCGGCAAGGTAGGACAAACGAGTACGGACCGATAACTGTGTTGGGGAAGGTGTCGACCTGAGGATGTTGAATATCGGATGGTTCTCCACCGGACGTGGGGAAGGCTCCCGTGGACTACTTAACTTCATGCAAACACGTCTGATCGAGACCGGCGCCAACGCTCGGATTAACTTTGTGTTCAGCAATCGTGGGCGGGGCGAGGCCGAAGGGTCGGACGAGTTTTTCAGACTGGTCGACAGCTACGGTATTCCTCTAATCACCCACTCATCCACGGAATTTCGCAAACAGATCGGCGGACGTTTCTCCGATCACCGTGAAGAGTTCGACCAACAGGTGATGGATAAGCTGGCAGGCCGTGATGCCGATGTCTGCGTGCTGGCCGGGTACATGCTGATCGTGAGCGGCAAGATGTGCCGGCAGTTGCCCCTGCTGAACCTTCATCCAGCCCTTCCCGACGGTCCCACAGGCACCTGGCAGGAGGTCGTCTGGGAGCTGATTGAAGCCAGGGCGAGCAAGACCGGCGCCATGATCCATCTGGCCACTGAAGAAGTGGACCGGGGGCCTGTTGTCTCCTACGTCACGGTCCCAATCACCGGTCCTGGATTCGATGAGCATTGGCAAGCGTTGGAACGGCAAGACTTGGACGTGATAAAGAAAACCGAGGGAGCGGACTTCGCCCTTTTTCAAGCCATTCGCAGAGAGCAGTACCGGAGGGAGCCGTACCTGCTATTCGAGACCCTGCGGGTGGTGAGCCAAGGCGAGGTACGGGTTGTTGACGGCCAGGTCTTGGACGCATCAGGCACCCAATTATCCAGATCCATGCCCCAAGGACTTTGCCTCAACCATCAGATAGCCGAGGCGATGCCGGAAAATCCGGGCTAAGCCGACTTCTTTATGGGGTGGGGTGGCAGTTCTATCGTCTTGCCGCTCTTACTGAACAGGGTGGGCGGGACCTCACCTTCGACCGAATCCCGGTCTACCACGCAGCGTTTTACGCCTTCCAGCGACGGCAGATCGTACATCACGTCCAAAAGCGTATCTTCGATCACGTAACGCAGACAGCGGGCCCCGGTCTGGTGGTCTAAGGCTCTTTCCGCCGCGGCTTCGAGGGCATCTGGCGTGAACTCCAATTCAACGCTGTCCATGCTGAATAGCTTTTGATACTGCTTCACTATCGCGTTTTGGGGCTCGGTAAGCACCCGGACTAAAGAATCCCTGTCCAGAGATTCCAACCCCACGGTCACGGGCAGTCTGCCCACCATCTCAGGGATGAAACCGTACTGCAACAGGTCTTCGGGAATCACCTGCGTCAGCGAACTTCCATCGTGTTCCATGCCGTTGCGGCCACCGGCCAAGAACCCCATCTGGGTCGACCCGGCGCCAAGCCGCCTGGCTACAATCTCTCCCAGTCCGTCGAATGCGCCGCCGCAGATGAATAAGATATGACGGGTGTCGATCTGGAGAAATTCCTGGTGGGGGTGTTTCCGGCCGCCCTGTGGGGGTACATTTGCGACGCAACCTTCGATTATCTTCAGCAGCTCTTGCTGCACTCCCTCACCGGAAACGTCCCGGGTGATGGAACGGTTCAGGCCCTCTTTGCGGGCGATCTTGTCCAGTTCATCNATGTAGATGATGCCGTGCTCGGCACGGTTCACATCCCAATCAGCCGCCTGNATCAGCCTGAGGAGGATATTCTCCACATCCTCGCCGACGTATCCGGACTCGGTNAGAGAAGTGGCGTCGCATACGGCGAATGGGACGTCCAAAGTGCGGGCCAGGGTTTCGGCCAGGAGGGTTTTGCCGCAGCCGGTGGGGCCGACGAGCAAGATATTGGTCTTTTGGAGTTCGACATCCGAACCGGAGCGTTGATGTCCGTTCCAGATGCGCTTGAAGTGATTGTAGACCGCGACGCTGAGAACCTTTTTCGCCTTAACCTGGCCCACTACATAGGTGTCCAGGTTGGAGTAGATCTCCCGAGGCGCCAGCGGTTTGGGTGGTTCGAATTTCTTGAGTGGTGGAGGATTCTCTTCTTCCACCACCTGACCCAGCACGCGGATGCAGTCGTAGCAGACCGCTGCTTTGCCTTCCCCGGCGATCACCAATTCCGCCCGGGGCTGGGGCTTCTCACAAAATGAACACCGCGAAAGCCTATTCCCGCTTCTACCGTTAGCCACACTCACCCCTAAAACCCTACACTGGTATTCGGTTTACTGTTTAGGAATCGTCTTCCTCTGCCTCAGCTGCACCAAGAATCTCATCGACCAAGGAATACTCAACCGCCTGCTCGGCGGTGAGGTAGTAGTCCCGGTCGGTGTCCCTGGCAATCTTGTCGTATGTCTGGCCGGTGTTCTCCGACAGCATGGTGCGGATCTTGTCCTGCAACCGGATGATCTCCCGCGCCGCGATCTCGATGTCAGTGGCCTGCCCTTGGGCGCCGCCCATAGGTTGGTGCATGTGGACGGTGGAATTGGGCAGCACGTAGCGTTTGCCTTTCTCCCCACCCGACAGCAGTATGGTGGCCATACTGGCCGCCATGCCGATACAGATCGTCGAAACCTCTGATTTGATCAGGTGCATGGTGTCGTAGATCGCCAGGCCGGCGCTGATAACGCCGCCTGGGCTGTTTATGTATAGGTTGATTCCTTTGTCCGGGTCTTCTCTTTCAAGGAACAGAAGTTGGGCGATGATCAAGTTGGCCACCTGGTCGTTTATCGGGGTGCCCAGAAATATGATCCGCTCCTTCAAGAGCAGGGAATAAATATCAAATGCCCGTTCGCCCCTTGGGCTGGTTTCAATGACCATGGGGACGATGGATTGCGGTACGAATAATCCGCTGGCGTTGGGAAGGTCTTGCATCGACGTGCGCTCCTTAATCTTTTGCTTCATCGGCCGGTGAAGATTCTTCTTCCGACCCAGATTCTTCGGTTTCTTCGGACACTGTTGCATCCGTGGATTCGTTGCTGGCTGGGCTGGCCGCGCCTTCACCTTGGACTAACTCGACCAACCGGGCCATGATCCTCCGGTTCACCAGCGACGAGCGGATGGAATCTTTGGCGTTCGCTGTACTTAGGGCCTGTTTCATCGCCGCTTCCGATTCGCCCCCAGTGGTAGAGATGAGATTTTCAATCTCGTCTTCCACATCCTCGTCGGCTACTTCGATATTCTCAACATCGGCCAATTTCCGGAGGACCAACATCGTGTTGAGCCGTTCCTCCGCTTGAGGCTTCATCTGCTCCCGGAGCTCTTCTTCAGTCTGGCCGATATAGCTTAGGTAAAGCTCCATGCTCATGCGCTGGTTTTGCAGAGACCTTTGACGTTCCTCGTACATTAAGTCTAATTCACGTTGATAGACCAGTTGTGAGGCCTCGATTTTGGCCAGCTTTTTAAGCTCTTCGAGACTGGACTGCTCCAGGCGGCGCGTCTCAGCGGCCTCACCTTCGTCGTTAAGGCGCTGTCGAACGTGGTCGGTGAGGACCTCCATGCTCTCGAAGCCTTCCCTGACGCCCTTGGCGAATTCATCGTCCAGTTCCGCCAGGTTCTTCTCTTTGATGGCCAGGACTTCCACGTTGAACCGGCATTCTTTGCCCGCGTAGTTCTCTTGTGGGTAATCGTCCGGAACGGGCAGTGTGAATTCCTTGGACTGACCTTCGGTCATGCCCTCCAGATAAACAGAAAAGCCGGGGAAAGGGAGGGTGTTGTCCATCGCGGGAATAAAGTCGATCCCACTATCATCTATGACCTGTTCGCCTTCGATCGTCCCTTGGACATTCATGGTCGTCAGGTCCCCGAAGGCCAAAGCGCGGTCAACCGGTTCCCACGGGGCTGCCTCGAACCGCAGGTCTTGTAGTACGTGGTCTACCTGCTCGTCGGTTATCTCCACTGCCTCTCGGTCCAGATGGATCGTCTGGAAGTCTCCCAGGTCTACCAGCGGCTCAAGGGGCACCACGGCCTTGAAAGACACCGGCGCCATATCGAGAACTTCCAGTTGTGGCTCCATAAAGGCCTGGATGTCTTCGTCCTTCAACACCTGGTCCAGCGACTCGGGAATCATGAACTCAAGGGCTTCATGTACCAGGGCTTCTCTGCCCATGTGGCTTTCAACGATCGATCTGGGGGCCTTGCCGGGGCGGAAGCCAGGGATACGGACGCGGCTGGCAACCCTTCTGTATGATCGGTTGAGAAATGGCTCCTCATCGTCGGCGTCCATCGATATCGTTAAAGTTACTTCTGTGGTTGTGACCGAGTCCTTTGTGACGTTCAACGCCTTTCTCTCCCTAGATATGACATGGCCGGGGTGAATCGACCTAATTTCCAAGTACCCGATCGCCTGAGCAAACATCGACCCAAACATCGATTCAAACGGCGGATGAAACGCCCTGGCAAACGCCAGACGCAACGGTGGTTTAACGGTGTGTTCAGGTAGCCACGATTATAACATACCCCACGTTCGGAGCTTTCCATAACGCGCCAGCGATACGTCTGCCAAAACCGTAGGTACTTGGCTCTTCGGAACATTGGATGATTGGCCTGCCAGACGGGCGTGGTTCTTAGTTGGTTTCTTAATATTTGACCAAAATTGTCAAAAGTTTAAAAATTTATTAAAACTGACGCTAATTTTCATTGACGGTTATGTTTACAAGTTGGTACTGTCAGTTGCAATCGTATCGGCGATAAGGCAGCTGGGCGGCTGTGGCCCGAGAGGGTCTAGCCGCACTGTCGCCAATTTTCCCGATGGATTTAGTTGCCGGCAAGTAGTGTGATGTAGCGGCCAGAAAAAATGGCGGATGGGAGCAGCGGTGTCGCAGGCAACCCTGACAAGAACAGCAAAACTATTCGAAGAATCATTTGGCCTTTGGCTTACGGAGCTTATGGACCGTACCGGTCATGAATCCGCTGATGAATTTCATGAGGAATTTGTTGCCTCCCACCAGCCAGTGCTTCTGACGGAGACTCTCCATCAATTGCTGCTGCAAGAGGGCGGGGTCTATGTGGACGGAACCACGGGAGAGGGAGGCCATTCCCAGGCTATTCTCCAGGCCGAGCCGCAGGTCAAAGCTGTCTTAGGAATCGACCGGGATTCCCGGTCTCTGGAAAGGGCCCAGTCCCGGTTGTCCGGCTTCGGCGGCCGCTTCCTGCCTGCCCCTGGCAACTACGCCGATATGGCCGAGCTGGCTGAGGACCGAGGAATAAACCAAGTTGATGGAATCCTATTGGACCTGGGCTTCTCCTCAAGACAGGTAGAGAGCCCCGGCTACGGACTGAGTTTCCAGATGGACGAACCTCTGGATATGCGGTACGACCCCAATGGCGACCTGACCGCTGATGAGATAGTCAACACCTACGACGAAAGAAACCTGGGTGGACTTATCCGGCGTTACGGGGAAGAGCCCCGTGGAATGAGCATTGCCCGGGCGCTTATAAAAGAGAGGCCCGTGGAGACCACCGGTCAGTTGGCATCGATAATCGGCAGGGTTTTGGGACGCCGTCTCGGCCAGCGGGTAAATCCCGCTACTAGGACCTTTCAGGCATTGCGCATCGCGGTCAATGACGAACTCACCAATGTGGAGCAAGGTCTGTACGCGGCGGTGGGCCTGCTCGCCGAGGGAGGCCGACTGGCGGTGATCAGTTACCACAGCTTGGAAGACCGGATAGTCAAATCGTTCTTCAACCGGGAGGCTGCCACCTGTGTCTGCCCTCCCGGTTTGCCGGTATGTGTCTGCGGTCAGACGCCGCGCATAAAAATCATCAATCGGCGGGTGATTAAGCCATCGGATGATGAGGTCCAGTCCAATCCGCGGAGCCGCAGCGCAAAGCTGCGAGTCGTCCAGCGGATCTAACTAGTTAATCAGATTCACGGCGTTTAAACGGCATCATTAAGGAAGGTGACAGGTTGGCAAGAGACACGTTTTATACAGCGGTCGACATCGGCACCGATAAAGTTACCTCCATCATGGCCCGGATCGGGACCGAAGGAGAACTAAAGGTGTTGGGCACCGGAGTTGTGACCTCCCAAGGGATGCAGAAGGGCCGGATCGAAAACATCGACGAAGTCAAAGAAGCTGTCGGTGCTTCATTGGAGGAAGCCCAGCGCTACATCGGCGATGGGGCGCCCACCGGGGTCTATACCAGCGTCACGGGGACGCATCTGAGTGCCTTGAACACCAAAGAGGTGGTCGATAACCCCGACGACGTTGGTGACATCACCAAGAAATTGCTGGACCGCTTGCTTCGGGGGTCGTTCCCGGACATCGGCCCAAACCAAGAAGTGCTCCACGTTATTCCCATCGGCTACCACGTTGATGGAATGTCCGGGATTCGTAACCCTGTGGGCCTACATGGGAACCTGGTGGAAGTGGAAGCCCACGTGGTTATGGGCGAGTCCGTCGCTCTCAAGAACACCGTGAAGGTCATCGAGGCCAACAAAGCTTCAGTGAAGAGTATGGTGCTCCATTCTCTGGCGTCCGCCGAGTCGACACTGACCGGCGACGAGCGGGAGATGGGTGTGGTGCTGGTTGATATCGGCGCCGGCACCACAGATATCGTCATCTACCGCCAGGGACAACCGTGGTACTCGGCAGTCATTCCGGTCGGCGGCAGCCAATTGACCCGGGACCTCTCCGTGGCGCTAAAGACCCCCATATATATGACTGAAGAGATGAAGGTTAAATGGGGTAGTGTGATGCCCGAGATGGTCGCCTCCGACGAAGAGGTGGTGATCCCCAGTTTCCAGGGACAGCCGAAACACGCTCTGTCCCGCCGCGTCATGTGCGAGCCACTGCACGACAGGATGTTGGAACTCATCAAGTTGATTGTTCTAAAAGTGAGACAGTCCGGACTCAGAGAATTCCCTACTTGCGGTATCGTGCTGACCGGGGGAGGAGCTGAGATGACCGGACTAGCGGATCTGGTACTGAAAACCCTGGGCGGACAGGTCCGAATCGCCTATCCAGAGGGTATCGCCGGATTGCCGGCGCAGCTCAGAAAGCCGGCCTTCTCAGCTGCCGTTGGCCTACTTCTCTGGGGCATCAAACACCAGGGCGAAACACGGTCTTCTTTGAACGGAAGCCGATCGATAATGGGTAATAAATCTTGGCGATGGGGGTTGGGCAGTACGAAAGCAACCGCAGTAAGGTAGCGACACTCTAGCCGCCGACGCCAAATACTTGCGCCGGCGCTCCGGGTATCGCCCGGACAACGGACCCAATAAGATCAACCGAACAAGCAACGGACCAAAAGGAGTCAACCGAGGACTCCAACTCTTATACCGATGATGAAGATGGGAGGACCGAGAATGGTACAAGACGATTCAGCAGCCTGGGAACCCGCCAAGGACTCAGACAACACCTTTGATATGGTTCAAGAGATCAATGCCGGAGCGCCCAATATCAAGGTGATGGGCATCGGCGGAGGCGGCAGCAACGCCGTCAGCCGGATGTTCAAAGACAAACTACCCGTGGTCGAGTATTTCAGCGTTAATACCGACGCGCAGCACCTATTTAGGTGTGACGTGTCCCATCGGCTTGCTATCGGCCAGAACCTCACCCGGGGCTTGGGCGCCGGCGCCAATCCTGATCTGGGGCGGCAAGCGGCCGAAGAGAGCCGCCACGATATCGAGAAAGCATTGGAAGGCGCAGACATGGTTTTCTTGGCCGTCGGCATGGGCGGCGGCACCGGTACCGGTGCCGCTCCGGTGATCGCTCAGATCGCCAAGGAAGCGGGCGCCCTGACCGTGGCTGTAGTCAGCCGGCCTTTTTCCTTTGAAGCGAATATGCGGAAGAAGAACGCGGAAGAGGGTATCGCCCGGCTGAAAGACCAGGTTGATACCTTGATCGTGATTGATAACGACCGGCTACTGCAGCTCAACTCCCAGGGCGAGGCAACCTACACCTGGGAAGACGCATTGAAGATGGCCGACTCCGTCCTTCAGCAGGGCATCCAAGCGATCGCTGAGGTCGTGACTGTACCTGGCGAGATTAACGTCGACTTCGCCGATGTCCGCACCATATTGAACAATGCCGGTCCGGCCTGGCTGGCCATCGGCCGCGGCAAGGGAGAGAACCGGGCGGTGGACGCGGCGCGTCAAGCGACCAAGAGCCCCCTCTTGGACATCTCCATGGACGGCGCCCGCCGGATACTGTTCGTCATCTCCGGTGGCCCGACCCTGACACTTCAAGAAGTCCAAGATGCGGCACGGGTGATTCAGGACCTGTCCGACCCCGACGCCAACATCATCTTCGGCACCTGCCGGGACTCCAAGTTGGACGACGAGGTCAAGATCACCATGGTGGCTGCGTCCTTCCCGGTAATGGCCGAGAACCAGCAGCTCCGAGAGGACGAATTGGAGCGGTTGCTCCAAGACGTCATCCCTCAGTCGGAAGAAGAACTAGACGTGCCAAGTTTCTTGCGCCGCCAGGCCGGTAACAAGAACCGGGGCTTTTTCCGGTAAAATCCGTCGATAACACAGAGGCTCTCGGAATCACCGGACATGGTCGTCTAAATAGACGGAATCGCTACATCAGTGGCGGGGCCGCACCGGGCCGGGAGCCCATTAAAAACAGAGTAATGTTCTCGGAAGCCTAAGCGCACTAATCCCCCTTCATCACAGCACCCAATCAGGCGCCGGGAATCATCTTTCGACCGCCCTTCTTAATCGGAGGGCGGTCTTTTTTTGTGCCCTGAATACCGAGTCGTAAGCCTCACTGGCACAGATGGATT
>NZVX01000081.1 GCA_002698265.1 Chloroflexota bacterium
GGCGGCACCCAGGTACCGGCCCGGTCCTTCATGACCGGAGCTCCTGGCCAGGTAAAACGCCAGGTGACCGATAAGCAGGTCGCTCAGATGGGCCACACCAACGAAGAACTAGTAAAACGAGCCAGATCCTTCAAAGAAAGCGGACTATAGCGTAAAGTCAACATCCCCTCTCCTGTCGCAACGGGAGAGGGTTAGGGTGGGTCAGTTCCTCTCGTAGGCCAAGTTAGTCGGGGAGCTGAGAATCCCCCAAACCCTACCCCAACCGCCGCGCTACTGGCAGCACCTTGTCCGCCAGGTGTTCCATCACCTTGATGCAATCGGACAGGCTCTCCACCCGGAAGTCGTAAGTCAGTTGATCGATGCCGATCTCCTGGCAGGATTGAAGGTCGTCTATCACTTCCTGAGTGGTTGTGACCAGCGTGCCGCCGCTCCGGACGTGTCCGCCCTCGCCCAGACCTATGTCCGTGAAATGCAGGCTGCGCTTCAACGAGACGGTGACTTCAGATAGGTCGCGCCCCTCTTGCTCTATGCGCTCCCTGAGATACGGCAGGTTCTCAGCCACAAACTCCGGTGTCTGACGGGTCGTGTGCCAGCATGCGCCGTACTTGGCTGTCCGGCGCAGGGCCGCTTTGGTGTGGCCGCCTACCCAGACGGGGATGCCGGGCTGTTGGACCGGTTTGGGCTCAAACTGGATGCCGTCGATGTCGTAAAACTTACCGTGATACTCCGGATTCGACTGGCTCCAGAGAGCCTGCATAATCCCCAGGAACTCGTCGGTCATCGCCCCTCGTTGGTGGTAGTCCAACCCCAAGATCTGGAACTCTTTCTCCAGCCAACCCACGCCCACGCCGCAGATCATGCGGCCGCCGGTCAGGACATCCAGCGAAGCGAACATTTTGGCTTGGACCACCGGGTTCCGGTAGGGCAGGATGATCACCGTGCTGCCGAGCTTGATTCGGCTAGTGCAGGCCGCCAGGAACCCCAGCAGAGTCATCGTCTCCAGGAACGGTTCGTCGGTCGGCCGGGAGAACGACCCGTCGCTGGTGTAGGGGTACTGGTTGGTGCCTTCCGTGGGCAATACGATGTGATCGCCGGCTAAGACCGACTCAAAGCCCAATTCTTCCGCGGTCTCCACGAAACGTTTCAGCCCCGGTACGTCTGGTATCCGGGGGATCGATAGTCCAATTTCCAATTCTGGCGCCTCCAAGATTGATAGATGGCCGCTGAAAATTCAGTGAATCGATCAGTTCGGCTGAGCCTATGGCGTCCTAGCCCCACAACTATCATTCTGAGGAGCCCCTTAGGCCGACGAAGAATCTTCCAATCATCGCCTTGGCAGACCCTCCGCTTCGCTCAGGGTGATATATAGGGAGTGCCGCTGGAACGGGATACACGGCCCTTTCTCTACTCGACAGGCAAATCTGGGCCTAGGGCCGCAGGCGAGTATAAACCCAGTGCACGCCGCCGAGCAAAGGTGATCTATGGTGCCGCTAACAGCCCGGCGGTTGGGAGACGGCGGACACAGTGGTCCCATCCGGGTCGATTAGCGCGGCCTTGCCGGGGTTGGAGTTGTCTCAGATCGGAGATTTCCGCTGGAACGAAAACCCGCCGGATTCAATGAACTCCTCGTTGGTGCAAACGCGCGCCGATGCCTGCGGCGCCGATTCGAAAGAAAGAAGGGAAGGTGAATTCCGGCGAGCCGTCGGACCGGTCCACCAACCTCCATCCCAGCGGGTCCACGGTTGTGGCGCCCTGGTTCAGTAGCTGGACGAACTAGTCAGCTTCGGTGGTCTTAACCAGCCCGTCGAAAAGGATACATTCTATGATCAAGCCTGCTCCGTCTATCTTTGGAAGAACAATAGGAGTCATGGTCGGGGGTATGAGCGTCGGCTACGGCACTGGAGCGACGGTCTGTCTTGCCTCAGTGGTAGCCTCGGTGAGGCTGCGGTGGGTTCAGGTCGGTGGGTGGGCTCAATGGTCGGCTCTGGGGCCGGAACGGCCGTCCCACCAGCGGCAGTCTGCGGCGTTGGATTAGGAACGGCAGTAGATGGCAACGGGGTAAGAAGGGAGTGGGTGGGACTTGCGTCGGCGTTGGCGTTGGCTGTTCCGTGGGCGAACCGACGGCGGTGACTATCACGTTGCGGGTGGGCCGGGAGCCCGAGCACCCCTAGGCGAGCGCCATCAGAGATAGAAGTGCCACGGCTAATGGGAATCTCCATTTGGGGCTCAATCAACCACTCCAAAGGCTCGACGGGCCGTATATTCAGGCGAAACCATTGGAAAACGGCCTGCGCCAACGGTAACGTAACGTAACGACTTGCGGCACGCAATCTGGATGTTATAATCTCTCTAGGCTACGTCTGGGGCTACTCGGACGTAAAGCAAACTAATCACTTTATATAGAAGGAAATTTCAGGAGGACTACGATGGAAAAAGGCGCAGTGACTATCGATGCCGGTTCTGTGGAATTCGCGATGAGCTATCGCCAAGAAATAATGGACGACCAAGGCCTGTGCTTACAGGTGTATTCTAAGATTGATGGTGATGACACAGAGATATTACGGTTCGATTGCTTTGACCAGGCTCCGCATTATCATTACGGCCCTGAGAACCTTAATATCCGTCTGTTCATGGACAAAACGACTTGCGGGACTCCGTTTGGTTGGACTATGGACAACCTTAAGAACAACTTGGCTACTATGGTCGAACGTTCCGGATACGATGAGCTTGCAGCCAAAATAAAGNATCATCCTGTTTCCGCTTCGGTTCTGGCAGAAGTAGAATCAAAGGGTCGGAATCTGTTNGCCAACGACCGTCGCACAGTAACACATCAATTTGAGCGCATGTTAGACAGCGACGTATTTACCGTCGGTAACATNAGAATCGGTCTAGAATACCGACTACTTCCTCAGATAAACAGCGAAGGTCTAGCGATTCACGTTCTGACTGACATCGCTGGGCAGAACGTGGAATTGCTTGCGTTCGACTGCTTTGATAGTGGTCCCCATTACCACTATGGACCGAGGAATCAAGACATTCGGATTTATTGGGATACCACTACTTCGGGAGAAACGTTGAGGTGGACCATAGACCAGTTCAAGGCCGGAAATATCCGGAAAATGATTGATCGAGCCGGATACCCGACGGTCGCTAATGATGTGGACGAAAATCTTCTCCAGTCAATGATGCCGGAGATTGAACGACGTGCATTCGAACTGGTCGCCGAGAACAAAGGTTCCCAGGGTACCCCTAATGACCAGCGGAAGACTAAGGCGCAATTAATAGACGAGTTGGAATCGTTACGGGAACAAGTAGCAGCTCTTTAAGAATTCTGAGCTCTCTACGGACCTAATAACGCAGCGGTCCGGGATTTATCCCGGACCGCTGCGTTATTTTCGGGGTTTGATCGATTTAATCATTGGGTAGGATTCTCCTTTACATCATCGTATATCCGCCGCTAACGCTCAATGTTTGTCCAGTGATGAAGCTGGCGGCGTCTGAGGCTAGGAAGACCACAGCGCTGGCCACTTCCGAGGCTTTGCCCATGCGGCGGAAGAGGTAGTTCCGCTCCACTTTCTCGCGCACTTCGTCGGTGAATATGTCCCGCATCTGGGTCCACATGCTCTCGTCGCTGATGGACTCCTCGTCCGGAGGCACCACCAGCCCCGGACACACCACGTTCAGCCGTAGTCCGTAACGGCCAGTCTCCCTGGCGACGGACTTGCTCAGGGCGATGACCCCGGCTTTGCAGGCGGAGTACACCGCCTCCCGGTACTCGCCCATCCGTCCGGCATCGGAGCTGATGCAGACGATGGCCCCGGCCTGTCTCTCGATCATCCCCGGCAGCACCGCATGGATGCAGTTGATCGCGCCCCAGAGGTTCACCTGGACTTCCCGCTCCCACTCGCTTCTGGGTTTCTCCATGAACAGCCGGTCCACAGTCCAACCCACGTTGTTCACCAGAACGTCCACTGGTCCATACTCGGCGATGGCGGCTTCAATCATGGTGGCCACCTTTTCCGGGTCGGTAACGTCCGTGGGGATGACCTTCACTGTTGCGCCCGTGTCCATGGCCGCCACTTCTCCGGCGACGACCTCGCCCTGGCTGGGCACCAACTCGGCTATGGAGATGAGCGACCCCTCAGCCGCGAAGGCGTGGACGATGGCCCGGCCGATGTTGGTCCCGCCGCCTGTAACGATGACGTGTTTACCCTTTAGGCCTAGTTCCATTGGAGATTCTCCTAGTGTTTATCAGGTGTCGTTAGAGGTCGGTTGAAAGGGGTGCCGGCGGCTCGACCCGTGGGACCCCGCCGAACCGAAGCCGCAACAGCCCTTTGACGTCTTCTTTGGCGGTGCCAACCACGTTTACGGTGCTGATGGGGTCGTCGGTCCACTTGACCGGCACTGATGCGATGTTGAACCCGCGTTTGGCGGCGATGACCAGGAGTTCGGTGTCGAAGAACCAGCTGTTGTTCTTGATACTGGGCACGATGGCCTCGGCCGTCGCACGGGTCAAGGCCTTGAAACCGCACTGGGCGTCGGGCAGCCCGGTGAAGAACATAGAGTTGATAAGCAGGTTATATCCCCTGGATATGAACTCCCGTTTGAATCCCCGGACCACCTGCGATTCCTTGCTCAGCCTGCTGCCCACTGCGATATGGCTCCCTGACTCAAGGGCCGCGATCAACTGGGGAAAATGGGAGAGGTCTGTGGACAGGTCGGCGTCCATGTAGCTGACGATGTCGGCATGACTGTCCAGCCAGGCTGTCCGCAGGGCCCGGCCGCGGCCTTTCTGGGGGATACGGAGATAATTCACGCCGGGATGCTGCCGGGCGAGCATCTCCGAGACCGCTTGGGTGCTGTCGGTGGATGCGTTGTCGGCGATGGTCACCTGCCAAGGATTGTTAGGCAGGTTGTTTTCAAGGAACTCGGTCAGCGTGGCGATTGTCCGCGGCAAGATCTCTTCCTCGTTATAAACGGGGATGATTATGTCAACTGTTGCGCCCAACCTTCTATCCTACCGGCCCCTGCTCGCCCGCAGTCCCTAGTGGCCTAATGCCTGAAGTGGCGCACGCCGGTGAACACCATGGCCAACCCAGCTTTGTCGGCGGCGGCGATCACTTCGTCGTCGCGGATCGACCCGCCCGGCTGCACGATGGCGGTGATTCCTGCTTCGGCGGCCAGCTCGATGTTGTCGGCAAAGGGGAAGAAAGCGTCCGATGCCAGCACCGAGCCCTTGGCTTTATCCCCGGAGGCACGCTGGGAGAGGTGAACACTGACCACGCGGTTGGGTTGTCCGGCGCCCATGCCCACCAGCGCCAGGTCCTTGGCGAAGACGATTGCATTGGACTTGATGTGCTTGGCGGCTTTCCAGGCGAAGCCCAGGTCTTTCATCTCGGATTCGGTCGGCGCACGTTTCGTGGCGATGGTCCAAGATGCGGGGTCTTCCCCGATGTTGTCTGCGGTCTGCACCAGGATCCCGCCGGTGATGGGCCGAAGGTCATAGGCGGCGGTCTCAGGCTGCTTGTCGATGGCCAAGATGCGCAGGTTGCGCTTTTTCTGAAGTATCTCCAGCGCCGCAGGTTCATAGTCTGGCGCGATAACGACTTCATAGAACACGGGCTCCATAGCCTCTGCGGCCGCGGCGGTAACAGTGCGGTTGAAGGCCACTATGCCGCCGAATGCACTTACGGTGTCGCCTTCGTACGCCTGAAGATAAGCCTCGGCGATGTTATCCCGGCTGGCGAGGCCGCAGGAGTTGGCGTGCTTCACGACGGACACAGTGGCGTCGGCGAAGTCGGACGCGGTGCGCCACGCGGCGTCGGCGTCCATCAAGTTGTTGTAAGATAGCTCCCTGCCGTGCAATTGCCGTGCGCCGGCCATGCCTATAGGGACGCTGGTCTGGGAATAAAGGGCCCCGCTCTGGTGGGGGTTCTCGCCGTATCTCAGGCCTGCCACTTTCGTTAAGGAGATGGTCAGGGAATCGGGCAATTGTTCGCCCGCGGATTCGCTGCCCAGCAGGTATCCGGTCACTGCGGCATCGTAGGTGGAAACGTGGTGAAACGCCTTGGCCGCCAGTCCCCGGCGGTCTTCGACGGTCAGCCCACCGTTGGCCAGCTTCTCGCCCACCCAACCGTAGTCGGCCGGGTCAACCACCACGGCCACGGACGGGAAGTTCTTGGACGCGGCCCGCAGCATGGTCGGCCCGCCGATGTCGATGTTTTCTAGGGCGTCGGCCAGGGTCACATCGGGCTTACTGATGGTCTCGACGAAGGGATATAGGTTGACCACCACCAGGTCGATGTTGTCGATATTCTGGTTCTTCAACTCGCCCATGTGGTCGGGGGAGTCCCGCCGTGCCAGCAGCCCGGCGTAGATGGTCGGGTGGAGGGTTTTAACCCGGCCTTCCAAGATCTCCGGAGAGCCGGTGTAATCCGCCACCTGTTGTACCGCGAGACCGCCTTCCTCGGATAGGGTTCGGTGAGTGCCGCCGGTGCTGAGCAGTTCGTAGCCGGACGCCACGACCTGCTTGGAAAACTCCACGATTCCGGTCTTGTCATAGACGCTGAGCAGTGCTTTCAACTTCCTCTCCGTCTTACCTCGATGATTTAGGCGCTAAAGACTACCTGTTCGCCATCGCCACGGGGAACCATTTTTCCGATGACGACGGCATCGGGCAGGCATTCCAGGATTTTGGCGGTGTTGGCTTCGGGGCAGACCGCCACCATGCCAAGACCCATATTGAATACCCGGTACATCTCGTCGTCGCTTATTCCGCCTTCTGCCTGGATGATCTTGAAGATGGGCAGCACCGGCCAAGAGCCTTTATTGATCTCAGCCGCCAGGTCGCCGGGCAATATGGCCGGCAGCTTGCCGGGCAGACCGCCACCGGTAATATGGGCCAGGCCGTTGACCAGCCCCAAGACCGGCTCCATAAGCGGATAGTAACTGCGGTGGGGCACCAGAAGTTCCTCGCCGAGTTGGTGGTTCAGTTCGTCTAACCGCCGGTATAGGACATTGGGGTCGCCGTCGGTGTTGAACACCTGGCGCACCAGCGAGAAACCGTTGGTGTGGAGGCCGCTGGAGGGCACGCCGACCAGAATATTGCCGGCCTCGATGTTGTTCGATTCAAGGAGTTGGTCCCGTTCCACCGCGCCGACCACGAACCCCGCCAGGTCCATCTCGTCCCCGGAATAGACCTGGGGCATCATGGCGGTTTCGCCGCCGATCAGGGCGCATCCCACCTCGCGGCAACCCCAGGTGATCCCCCGCATGAGGTTATCTAATCGTTGAGGGTCAAGGTTGCTGAAGGCCACGTAGTCCAGGAAAAACAGGGGTTTGGCGCCCCTGGTGAGGATGTCATTGACGTTCAGGGTAACTAGGTCTTGGCCCACGGACTCAAAATGTCCCAGTTGGGCCGCAATCTTCATCTTGGTGCCCACGCCGTCGGTGCTGGCGACCAAGACCGGCTGTTGGTAACCTGAAAGTTGGTAGAGACCGGCGAAGCTTCCGGAACTGTCCAATACCTCGGGGCCATGGGTACTGGCGGCGAACCCTTTGATCCGCTCCTTTAGGCCGTCCATCCGGTCCAGGTCAACGCCCGATTCCCGGTATGCTTCACTTGCCAATTTGAGGCTCCTCCCGTTCCCATCCAACCGGCGGCAGGCCGGGTCAAATGCCGCTGTAAAAGGTTAATTCAAGGGGGGCATGTTGGCAAGGGGAAACGTCAACCAAAAAAGGGGCTCGAGTGAGGGAAAGGCAACCGGTCCAGCGAACAGATCAGTTAGTCGGCTGCGGGTCCTGTGTGTTCCAAAGCGAACTTGGAGAGTTCCAGTTGTATCGGCACCGGGTAGTTGCCCGTGAAACAAGCGTCGCAGAACCCACCGTTGGTGCCGCCGACAACTTTCATGAGGCCTTCAACAGTTAGGTAGCCCAAGCTGTCCGCCCCAACTATCTCACGTATCTGTTCCAGAGTGTTATTGGCGGCTAATAACTCTTCACGGGACGCCATATCCACTCCCATGAAACAGGGGTGTTTGATGGGTGGAGCGCAGACCCGCATGTGTACTTCTTTAGCACCGCCTTTCCTGAGCAGGTTCACCACGTGGGGAGTTGTGGTGCCGCGGACGATGCTGTCGTCCACCACCACCAAACGTTTGCCCTGGATCACTTCCACCAGAGGGTTGAACTTCTGGCGCACTCCCAAGTCGCGGAGTCGTTGCTCGGGTTCGATGAACGTCCGGCCCACGTAACGGTTCTTGATCAGACCCTCACTGTAAGGGATGCCGGATTCCTGGGCATACCCGACGGCCGCGGCGGTGGATGAGTCGGGTATACCAATCACCAGGTCGGCTTCGACCGGATGCTCCTTGGCCAATTGGGCGCCCAACTGCTGGCGTGCGGAGTGGACCAGTTGGCCGTCCATTATGCTGTCGGGCCGGGCGAAGTAGATCAGTTCGAATACGCAGAGAGCACGGCGTCCTGTGCGGCCTGACCAGGTGGCCGTATGCAGGCCGTTGCTGTCGACGATTATCACCTCGCCGGGGTCTACCTCCCGGAGGTACTCAGCGCCCAAGTGGTCCAGAGCGCAGGACTCGGACGCTACGATCCAACCGCCGTTCAGTTTGCCCAAACAGAGGGGCCGGATGCCCAACGGGTCGCGGGCGGCAATCATGGTGTCTTTGGTCTGAATGACGATGGAATAAGCACCCTCCAGTTGGCGCATGCAGTGGAAGACCCGTTCCTCCCACGTGGCGCCGACAGCGTGGGCCAGCATCTGGGCGATGACTTCGGTATCGGTGGTGGAGGTGAAGGAACA
>NZVX01000082.1 GCA_002698265.1 Chloroflexota bacterium
CCGTCAAGTATTCCCTGGAAGATTTCACCCACGACATGGAAGATCTGCTGGAGAGCCAGCCCGGCAACCAGCAGATCTTCGACAAAGGGTCGGCTTGGCTAGAACGGCTCGTCGGCAACCCCGATTCCATTCCCATGGAATTCAGGCTTCCCCTGGGGAGCGGACCCCGCCCCAACCACGCCTCACGGATGCTCTATCAAGGTGAAAGCGGCCTGCAGGTCACCGCAGTTGTCTGGGGCGCCGGAGACCGCCTTGGCCCCCATGACCACCGTACTTGGGGCATGATTGGAATCTTAGAGACTGGCATCACCGAAACCAGGTACCGCCGCGTTGACGACCATGATGTAGACGGCTACGCCAAGCTGGAGAAAGACCGCGCCGCTACCTGCAAACCCGGGGAGATCACCCTTCTCGTCCCCTTAGAAGACGAGATTCACCAGATGGACAACCACAGCGACCGGGCGGCGGTGGAGATTCACGTCTACGGCACCGATCTCCGTGGACTGGAGCGCAGCAGCTTCAACCTCGAAACAGGCAAGATAACGAATTTCCGCACAACCAAATGGGACAACTGCTAGAGACTTGCGGCCAAAAATCTCTCGTGAATGATGGGTTGGGAAATGTGCGAAAATCTCACGGATTGGCGCTCCTGCTGGAATGGGATACGCCGGCCGTTCACACAATCTAAAAAGACCGGAGTGAACATCGATGGCCCAGAAAATTTCCTCCCATGACCTGAAAGAACTGCTGGACGGGAAATCTCCCTTCGCGCTGATCGACGTCCGGGAGTCGGGCGAGTACAACGCCACGCACATCCCCAACGCTGCCCTGATACCCCGCAGGCGCATCGAATACATCATCGAAAGTTCCGTGCCGTTCAAAGGGACGCGGGTAGTCGTCTGCGACGACGACGGACGCCGCGCCCAATTGGCCGCCGCAACCCTGGATAATCTGGGCTATACCGACGTTTTTTTCTTGGAAGGCGGCACCAACCGCTGGGCCAGCAACGACCTGCCCACGGAATGGGGCGTGAACGTCCCCAGCAAGGACTTCGGCGAGATGCAGGAAGTGGTGCACCATGTGCCCGAAATCACCGCAGACGACCTGCACCAGCGGATTGAAAACGGCGATAAGCTGGTCATCTTGGATACCCGGACTCCCGAGGAATACCACAACTTCTGCATCCCCGGCGGACGCAGTATGCCCGGCGGAGAGCTGGCCCTACGGATCACCGACATCAAGAAGGACCTGGAACCAGGCACCACCGTGGTCATCAACTGCGCCGGACGTACCCGCAGCATCATGGGCACCCGGGTCCTGCAACGCATGGGCGTTGAGGCAGTTGGACTGAAGAACGGCACCTCCGGCTGGCTGCTGGCCGGCTATGAACTTGAATACGGCGGAGACCGCCTGGAACTTCCCGAAGTTTCCGAAGAAAGCCAGGCCGCCGCCGAGGAATACGCCGCGCGGCTGGCCAGCGAAGACGGCGTCAAATATCTGGATGTTTCTGACCTTCAAGAAGTGCTGGCCAAACAGGAAAAGGAGTCGGTCTACTTGATTGACGTCCGCACCGAAGATGAGTACAAAGCCGGCCACATTCCCGGCTTCCGTTGGTTTCCTGGCGGACAGGCAGTGCAGCGGTCCGACGATATCGCCGTGGTCAGGAACGCCACTTACGTCTTCTGCTGCGACGGCAAGGCCAGGGCCACCGTTACCGCCTCTCTCTACCGGCAGCTTGGCCACGAAAATGTCTTCGCAGTGAACGGCGGAGCTCCGGCCTGGCAGGCCGCGGGGCAGACCCTCGAGTCAGGGTTTCCGACGTCCAGCCTCGCCGGAATGAAAGCCGTCGAAGCTTCCGTGAAAAAGGTCTCTCCGCAAGAATTGGACGCTAACAAACCCGACCTAGTCCTGTTTGTAGACACCAGTGAAGACTTCTCCCAAGGTCACACCCCGGGCGCCAAGTGGATAACCCGCAGTTGGCTCGAAGTCGAGGTCGTGGATGCAGCTCCAGACAAGGGCGCGTCCATCACCGTCACCTGCCGGGACGGGCGTGGCTCAACTTTGGCCGCGGCCACGCTCCAAAGCATGGGCTACACCAGCGTCACGGCGCTGGACGGCGGGATGGCCGCTTGGAAACGGACCGGACTTCCGGTTGAGCAGGGGTTGACCGGCATCGTCCGTCCACCATCCGACATAAACTACCTGGGCGTGTCCCGAAGCTACGGCGAGATGATGAATTACCTGAGGTGGGAGACCGCCCTGGGAGAGAAATACGCCGCTGATTAAGGCGGCCCTGGAATTCTGATCACGAAGACCACAAGTCAAGAATCAGTACCTGAGGAGAAACTCGATGGCGACGAGACAAGATCTAGGAGCGATCCCCGACTTTCTAAGAATGGACGAGGCAATCGGCTCGGATCCCGCCAACGCCAACAAGACCGGCGACTGGCACGGTTGGCCGACCAAGGACCTGAATCCGGTCACCCTCATGGACGACGAAGGCCGGACAGTCCGCATCCGCACTCCGGTGATGGACCTCGAAGGACTGATCACTCCCACAGACCTGCATTACACCGTGCAGCATTTCGACGTGCCGCCGGTGGTGCCGACAGACCAATGGGAGTTGAAGATTCACGGCCAGGTCAAGAACGAACTCACCTTGAATTTCGACCAACTCCGCCGGTTCCCCGGACGCAGCGTCCGCACAGTCATGGAATGCTCCGGTAGCGACGCCACTTTCTTCGAGTATTTCAAGGACGAGGGCCCTAAGCCCTCCCGTACGCAGGAATGCATGATCCTCAGCGCCAGCGAATGGACGGGAGTCCCGCTGGCCGCCGTACTGAATGCCGCCGGTCTCGACGATAAGTCTCTTTACGTGCGGGCCATCGGCAACGACGAGGGCGTACCCGCCACCGCCGCTGAGGGCACCAAGCCTTTCTACTACGACAAGGGCCTTCCGATGCAGAAAGCCCTCCATCCCGACACCATCTTGGCCTGGGCGCAGAACGGCCAACTCCTGGAGCATCTCCACGGAGCGCCGGTCCGTCTGCTGGTGCCCGGCTGGTCCGGCAACTGGTCAGTGAAATGGATCACCGATCTCGAGATCTTGGACCACATGCCCGATTGCTGGTACCACTACCAGTTCTACTATTACGGCAACTCGCCCGAGGACCCCAACAAAGAACTCATCACCACCCTGGGGGTCAAGTCCATAGTAACCCAGCCCAACGACGACACCGAAAAGATGACCAAGGGCGTACACATGCTCCGCGGCTACGCCTGGAGCGGTGCCGGCGCCATCTCCGAGGTCGATGTCAGCGTCGACGGCGGGGACACCTGGCGCTCAGCCCACATCGAACAGCCCCGCGACCGGTTCATGTGGGTGCGGTGGTCCTATCGCTGGGATGCGGACAAAGCCGGCAAACACAACATCATGTCCCGCGCAACCGACGAAGTGGGCCGGGTACAATCCCGCGAGCCTCGATACAACAACATGCGCAAGAACTTCAGCGCGATTGTTGGGTACCCGGTCACCGTCGAATAGCCGGCGAACCATAAAATCAAAGGATATCCCGTAACGGTGGAGTAACCCATGCCAATAATCGACCATGCCACTATCCGACTGGCCCCCGCCATGGAACGGGTGCGGGAACGGTATCTGGTATCCAAAGACCTGGGTGCGGTATCATTGACCGTGAAGGAAGTGGAGATCTCACCCGGCTATGAAGGGCGGATGCACACGCATCCGGTGGATGTTTCCATCCAGGTAACGTCCGGCGCGATACAGATAATCCTCGGCGACGAGATCCGGACAGTCCGGGCGGGCACCACTCTGTTGGCCCCGCCGGGCCTGCCCCACAAGCTGATACACCATCTTTGGACCCCGGCTTTACTGTTAATCACGTATCCGTCAGCAGAGCTGGAGACGGACCACCTGGAATAAGAAGAACAGGAACATTTTTGAGGAGGAGCCCACATGGCCCTGCCACAGATTGGCACCAAAGCAGAACCGCAGATCATTCCGACGAACGCTGGCCTTCGCACTTGGGCCGCACCACCGCAGGCCTTGCAGGAGAACATCGTCCCCAACGATCTCTACTACATCCGCAATCACTGGACAGAAAGTCCCGAGATCGACATCAATACCTTCCAATTGAAGATAGACGGTGAGGTTGAACGGACCATCTCTTTGTCTTTCGAAGACCTCAAGAAACTTCCTCAGAAGCGTTTCCAAGTGACTTTTGAGTGCTGCGGCAACAGTCCCGTGCCCGATTACTACACCAAGGCGCTGCGCATCAGCTCCGTCATGGAGCAGATCAAGGGCCACGGAATCATGGGCAACGCCGAGTGGGCCGGAGTCTCGCTCAAGGACGTCCTGGAATTGGCCGGGGTTAAGGACTCGGCGGTTGAGGTAATGTTCGAAGGCGCCGACCACGGTCCCGACGAAGTGGTGAGCGATCCCTCCGAAGTAACCTACGAACGCAGTCTGCCCATGTCCAAGGCCCTCCACGAAGACACCATCTTGGCCTATGAGATGAACGGCGATCCCCTACCCAAGGACCACGGCTTCCCGTTGCGTCTCTTGGTCTCCGGCTGGTACGGCATGAACTCGGTCAAGTGGCTGGTGGGCATCCACGTGCTGGACCACGAGTTCAAAGGCTTCTACATGACCGAGCGGTACATGACAATGAACGAGCCCGGCAACCCCGAGCCGTACCGCTACTACACCAAGCTACGGGTGAAATCCATCATCACCAACCCGGTGCCGGGAGAGATCATCCCCACCAGCGGCTACAACCTGGCCGGCGCCGCTTGGTCCGGTGAAGAAGACATCGAAGAAGTTGAGATCAGCACCGACGGCGGCGAGACCTGGGACCCAGTGGAAAAGCTCCACGACCGGGAAGCCTACTCGTGGTACCGGTGGGAGCACACCTGGAAGCCCAAGGCTCCAGGTAAATACACCATCATGTGCCGCGCCACCAACGTGCTGGGCGACACCCAGCCAATGGAGTTCCCGAATCCTTGGGACGGCCGTGGCTACGGCAACAACATGGTCTTCCCATTCGAGGTTGAAGTCCGGGACTAGGACGGCCTGATCATCTGGGAGAATCTTTAAGGGAACCGTATTACTGGAAACAAATGACAGAGTGACCACTTCAAGACGAATCCCGGTTCCGCTCACGTTCTCGGTCGTGCTGGCCGTAGTCATCGCCTTGATCATTTTCTTCGGGGCGTGGGCTGTATCGGCCGACGTGGGCCAGCGTACCTTGGCATTTGGCCTGCCAGGCACAACGCCGACCCTTAGCGGCGCCAACCTTCAGGAAACCAACTCGGGTCCGTATCAAATCGCGCGCCTGGGCGATCATGAGGCCGCCGGAGACACCTGGTGGGGCAGCGCATTCTTGAGGGCTTGCCCCCTGCACTAGGCCGGACCCAATCACTGCGATAAATAAATAAGGACATCAGGAGACCGGGCAGACCCCACGGTCCGTCCGGTTCCCTCGGTAATACCAATACCATGGCGGTCACCACCCCCCCTACCCCGGCAAACACTCGCACCCCAAAAGGAATCCACCGGGCCTGGATCATACTAGCCATCCTAGCCATCACCCAGATTGTCGGCCAATCTATCAGCATGGCGGCCGGAATCATGGTCGCGCCTCTGAACGATCCAGACGGCGGTTTCGGCTGGAACATGGGCCTGATCGGGGCCGCATTGGCCTCCTACTACCTCTTTGGAGCGCTGGCCGCGCCCATAACCGGCATGCTCGGAGACCGCTACGGCGCCCGTCCCATGATGTTCGCCTGCGGGGTCCTCTACGCAACCAGCATGGTCTTGATCGGCACCGTGACCCATCTCTGGCAATTCTTCCTTTACTTCGGTGCCATGCTGTCCGTCACCCAATCACTGTCCATGGTGCCGCTATTGGCCTCGGTCAACGGCTGGTTCAAACAACGCCTGGGCTTAGCTACAGGACTTCTTTGGGCCTCAGGCGGTATCGGCGCCGCCGCCGTCGCGCCCGGCATCGCAAACCTCCTGAACGCAGTCGGCTGGCAGCAAACGTTTACCTACATCGGCCTGGCTGGCGGTGGGATGATGGTCTTTTTGACCCTCTTCTACCGCTCCAAGCCCGCGGATGCTGGAGTCACCGCATTCGGAGCAAATGCCGGCGACCCCGCNGAAATCGTTCGCGGAAAAGACATCGACCGGTTGCGGTTGAAAGTTTTCAACAAAGCCATGCGCCGGACCAGAGCGTTCTGGAACCTNCCCACGATTCACGGTTTGGGCTGCGCCGGTCACGGCATTNGNATTAATCTACTCCATCCCTTTGGCCATCGAACAGGGAGTCAGCCTGACTGCAGCGTCGTTCATACTGGCGCTCATATCTGTCTTCAGTATCGTGGGCCGGTTCATGGCCCCGATCTTGGCGGAACGCATGGGCGCCAAGCCCGTGATGATGACCGCCTTGTTCGTCCAGGGCCTCACGGTCCTGGTGCTGTTCTGGGCGCAAGACGCTTGGACTTTCTATCTGTTCGCTGCCCTATTCGGGCTGGGATTCGGGGGCGAGATGTCCGCCTACCTAGTGGTGAACCGCCAGTACTTCGGAATGGGCCCATTGGCAACCCTCTATGGATTTGAGATGATGGGCGCGCTTTCGGGCCACGCCATCGCCACTATCTTGGGTGGGCTGGCCATCTTCGTCACAGGTTCGTTCAACCCGGCGTTGGTGCTTTCCATGTTCTTCAGCTTCTCCGGCGTGCTGGTGATCTACAGCATGGAGTCCAGCGCGAGAGTCCTGATTCCGGACTGGGAAGACGACCTGCCGCCCGAGGCCAAGACCACGCCACAGATCGCGGAACGAGCGGTGCGGGCGGCTCTTATCGAACAATTGGACTCCGACTAGCGGGCGAACTGAGTCATTTGGGGGTAACCGGCATGGCTGAACTCATCGACTTGACCCTGACGCTGGGCAGCGAACGTATCAGTCTGGTGCCCGGATTGGTGGGGGTGGAGACCGAATCCATCCAGACTCACGCCACCCACGCCCGCTCCAACCAGAAGCTGTGCTTGGCGACCCATATCGGCACTCACGTCGACGCCCCGTTCCACTTCGTTGACGGCGCGACGACGATCGAAAACATGCCGCTGGAGAAATACGCCGGCCCGGCCCTCCTGTTAGACCTCCGGTCCGTGGCTAAGGGGCAAACGCCGTTGTCGGTCTCGGAACTCACGGACGCCGGCGCCAACCCGGCCTCCGTCGAAGGCAAGATCGTAGTCCTGTTCACCGGGTGGGCGGAAGCCGAGTCCGGCGGGCCTCGTTTCTACGGACACGGCCCGTATCTCAGCACCGAGGGTGCCGGCTACCTAGCCGAGTGCGGCGCCAACGCCGTGGCAGTGGACTTCCCCATCGACAAACACCCAGAAACACCCCTGTCGACGATAAAAGATTTTCCAGTCCACCGCCTGCTTTTGGGCCAGAACATTCCCCTCATCGAGAACTTGATCAACCTGGACAAGCTGGTGGGCAAGGAGTTTGAGCTCTGGGCCCTGCCCCTGAAACTCAAAGGGGGAGACGGCGCCGCCACCAGGGCCGTAGCCCGCGTCCTCTAGCTCTGCGTTAAGATGGCAACGCCGGAACCACGTGGAGCAATGCCCATCCTGCTAGCCACCGGGAACGGTGACAAGCAGAGCGCCTTCCGGTCGTTGCTGGACGGCCTTCCGTTCCACCCGATCACCCCCAATGAACTTGGTATTACAGCGTCGCCAAACGAAGACGCCGACACCCATGAGGCCATCGCCCGTGAAAAAGCCGTGAAGTGGTCCGAGGCAGGTTCCATGCTGGCAATTGCCTCAGATGGCGGTCTGGTCGTCCCGGCTCTGGGACCTGCTTGGGAGAGCCGCCATACCCGCAGGTTCGCCGGCCGAGAGGTGGACGACTCGCAGCGGGCCGATAGGTTGTTGGAACTCATGGAGCCGTACACAGGGGCCGATAGGAGGGCATCATGGGCCGAGGCGCTGGCCGTCGCCTATAATGGCAGGATATTGGCCTCCTGGAAGCTTCTCGGGGCCACCGGTGAGATAGCCCAGGCCCGGTTGGCGGGCCTGGTCCCGGAGTTCTGGGCCTTCACCGTCTGGAACTTCCCAGAACTCGAAAAGACCTACAACGAACTGACACCGGACGAACTGCAATCTCTGAACGACCACTGGACTCGCCTGGGCCACCTAGTCAGGCGTTTCTTCCAGTCGATCTATGTGCCGCCGCTGGACTAACCTTGGTGGTGCGCTCAACGCCTTTGGGATACAATTATCGCCCGTGACTGACCAGGCCTCACATACGATCTGCGGGAGACAGTGAATCCATTGACAACCACCGGGAAAAACCCTAGAAATACCGCCAAGAAACCAAAATACACTCCCAGGGATACTTCCGGAGAGTACCAAGCTCCCGAGTCCATCGAAGCCGTCCAGGAATTACTGCGGAGCCAGGTCTACATCTCAGACCGGGCGTTGGCAGTGCCCATATTCCTGGCGATGAAGCTGCAAAGGCCCCTGTTCTTGGAGGGGGAAGCCGGTGTCGGCAAGACCGAGATCGCACGCGCCCTGGCCAACGGACTGGGCACCAAGTTGATTCGCCTGCAGTGCTACGAAGGACTGGACATAAATCAGGCGGTCTACGAGTGGAACCACACTCGCCAGGTACTGGAGATTCGGCTGATGGAGGCGGCGGGCAACGTCGACCGGGAAGCCGCCAATGCCGACTTATTCAGCGAGAACTTCCTGATCAAGCGCCCGCTGCTCCAGGCCATCGACGAGGCGGAGGAAAGACCGCCAGTGCTCCTGATCGACGAACTCGACCGCTCCGATGAGGAATTCGAGGGGTTCTTGCTGGAGCTCTTGGCCGACTACCAGATCACCATCCCCGAGTTGGGCACCTACAGGGCCGCCCACCCGCCCATCGTCATCATCACCTCGAACCGCACTAGGGAGGTCCACGACGCCCTGAAGCGGCGCTGCCTCTACTATTGGGTCGATTACCCCGACTACCAGAAGGAACTTCAGATAATCACCGCCAGGATCCCCGATGCCCCCAGGAAGCTGGCCGAGCAGGTCACCGCTTTCATCCAGGAGATGCGGGAGACCGAACTGTTCAAGATTCCGGGCGTGTCCGAAACCCTGGACTGGCTATCAGCCCTGCTGGCCTTGAACCAGACCGAACTTGACCCGGCGGTGATCGACGACACGCTGGGCATGATGCTCAAGTACCAAGACGATATCGAGACCGTCAAAGGCGAGCCCGTGCGGGCGATGTTGGAACGTTCCAAGAACCGCGGGCCACGCCGTGGTGGCCGCCGCCAAGGGTAACTTAGTTGACGATGCCCGGCCCTATACCGATCATCCCGAATGATGCAGGCCCCGACGGCCATATCCTGCACAGCTTGACTCTCTTCGGCGAGATGCTGCGCCGGGTGGGATTGGAGATTGGCTCGGGCAACATGCTGGACCTGGTCCGGGCGACAGACTACGTGTCCATCGGCAAGCGCGGCGAATTCTTCCAGGCCGCCCGCAGCATCCTGGTGCACCGCAAGCAGGACCTACCGATCTTCGATGAGGCATTCCAGGTGTTCTGGCGTAAGCCTTCAGACCGCACAACCACCATGGACCTGCGCTCTCTGGGCGAACAGAAGCGGTTCCGAAAGCCCCAGGTGAGCACAGGCCGCGACGATGAACCCGGGGGCGCCGGTACGTTCGAAGGCGAGCCAGACGACGATTCCGTACAGAACGTAGACCTGAGCCGCACCTACAGCGCGGTTGAGGTGTTCCGTGAAAAGGACTTCTCCGAGTTCACATTAGGGGAGATGGCCGATGCCCGCCAAATGATGGCCAGCCTGACCTGGGACCTTGGCAAACGCCGCACCCGGCGGCTGGCGTCTGGGAAGTCCGGCCCGTTGGACCTGCGCCGCACCATGCGCCGCAGTCTCAGATACGGCGGAGAATTCTTAGAACTGGCCCACCGGTCCCGCAAGGACAAGCCCCGCTCTTTGGTGCTCATCTGCGATGTCAGCGGCTCCATGGAGCGTTACACCCGGATGCTCCTCCAGTTCATCCATACTATCGCCGGTGGCCTCGGCGCCGGGGGCTTCGACCAACTGGAAGCCTTCTTGTTCGCCACACGCCTGACCCGCATCACCCGGAACTTGAAATATCGGAGCATCGATCAGGCAATCGATGAAGTCTCGAAATCGGTGCCTGATTGGGCCGGCGGGACGCGCATCGGCGACGCGGTAAAGACCTTCAATTACCAATGGCTGCGGCGGGTCCTCCGGGGCCAGACCGTTGTTTTGATCATCTCCGACGGCTGGGACCGGGGCGACCCGGAATTGCTGGCCAAGGAGACCTCCCGGTTGCAACGTAGTTGCCACCGTCTGGTCTGGTTGAACCCTCTACTAGGCTCGCCCAGCTATCAGCC
>NZVX01000083.1 GCA_002698265.1 Chloroflexota bacterium
TTCCTCGCCCTTCCTGGCGATGATGCCCAGTCTCTCGGGGGTGGCGAGGTGCCCTCTTCCGGGCAATGTGAAACCGTATTTCATGATTCAGACTCCAACCTTATGTAATCTCGGCTAAGAGGTCCGAGCAGCTTGGCGAGAGGTTGCCAAGCGTTTGCGGCTCAGTTCTGTTCTCTCGTGATCCGAGCCCAATACCCGTACCCGGTCTTCGATAATTTTTTGATGCAGTTTAGCAGCCTCGTCGTGCCGGCCCAGAGTGGCCAGGGTGTTGGCCAGGCTGCTTCGGCTGCGAAGCGTGTCTGGGTGCTTCCGCCCCAGGGCCTTGACGCGCCGCGCCAGGATTTCCTCGAACATAGGCCTGGCGTCTTCATACCGGCCCGCGGCGAAATAGGTGTTGGCCAGACGGCTGAGGCTCCTCAAAGTCTGAGGGTGTTCCGGCCCCAGTTTTTCTTGATGGATGCGGATATTCTCGGAGTAGATCAAAAAGCATTCATCATATTGATGGATAGCCCGCAACGAACGGGCCAGGCCACTTCGGGCATTGATGGTCTGGAAGTGCCTTTCTCCTTGGAGTTCCAGCCTAGCCGCTAGCACCTCTCGTAGCACAGCCACGGCCTCCGGGACCCGCTTTGCTGAGTGAAGTTCTCTGGCTTCGGCTTCCTTAAGAGATAAGGCTGACCCGTTGAAAATTTCTTGGGACAAAAGGGTCCATTCCTTTTTTGTTTTTGTGTCGCGACATTCCAACGATTGGAACTCTATTTCCCGCGGATGGATGGTTTGACGTGCTCACCACGAACGGGTGAAGGTTGACAGGTAAGGACCAAAATCATTCGTCCTGAGCTCCGTCGAAGGGCGTGGATAAGTCATGTTTTGTTTTAAGTGCAGGTCCGGCAATTTTGGCCAATTCATGTCCAACTAAAAAGCCGTCCTCAACACCTCCATCACCTGTTCAGCAGACGTGATGAGGATGGGGTTGTTCTGGCAGCCGCCGTCGGTGAGCACCAGTTCGGCGATCTCAGGCAGGTCCGATTCAGGTATCTCCAGTTCGCGGATCCGGTGGGGCATGCCCATGCCCAGGACGAAGTCGTCCACGGCCCGGGCTGCGGCCTCGGCTGCGGCCTCATCGCTCATGCCTCGAGTGTCTATCCCCGCCGACCGGGCCAGCAGCGCCTGTTTGGTCGCGGAGACTGGGCGGTTGAATTCCATGACGTAGGGTTGGGTGACGCAGGATGTGTATCCGTGGCCCACCGAGTATTTCACGCCCAGGATGTGGCCGATGGCATGACTCAGACCCGTGGCGAAGTTGGGAGATCCCATCATGGACATCCAGGCCGCCACCAGGCATTGCAGGCGTGCCTCGGGGTCGCCGTCCGACTCCCTGGACCCGGGCAGATGGGTGAAAAGCATCTCCGCAGCAGCCAGGATGGGAGCATCGATGGCCGGTTGATTACCGGTGGTGTAAAGCCGCTCGATGCAGTGGTCCAAGGCTTTCACACCGGTTGATTGCCACAGCCAGTCAGGGGTACCCTCGGTCATCACCGAGTCCAACATTATCAGGTCGGCGTACAAGCGGGGATGGCGAACCCGGATCTTGTGACCTGCCTGGTCGTCCAGCACGTTGCCGCCGCCCATGTTGAACTCGCCGGCTGACAGGGTGGTGGGGACGGCCACCTGCAATGGCAGGAATTTGCCGTCCAAGTTGGGTGAGAGCAACATGTCCTGCTCCTCGCCCAACTGGCGGAGCTGCTCGACGGTTGTGATGCCCTCGGCCATCAAGGCGGCGATCATCCGCGCGGCGTCCGAGATTGTGCTACCTCCAACTCCCACCAGGGTGTCGGCGCCGCTAGCGAGGGCCAGGTTGGCGGCCTCAACGGCTGTGGAAAGTGGCGCACGCTGGGTCAGACCGGAATAGACCCCCGCGGACATATCGCCCAGCCCGTCATTGATGCGGCGGACCGCGTCGGTCTTTTCCGCCACGGTGCGTCCCGACAGGACCAGCACCCGTTTCCCGCCCAGTTTTTGGATCTCGTCTTTCAGGGAGTCTATCTTCCCGTTGCCAAAGACGATGCGGGTGGGTACCGCCGGGTCGAATTCACCCTGCAGCAGTTTTTGCTGGGTCATGTATAGGTCTCCGTCTAAAAATAGATTAATCCGAAAGCGGGATTATGATGGTGAACCGGTCCTCTTCTCCAATGACGCGTGTAGAATGGCCGGTGCCTGTCATGTCCTCGGCCAGAAGCACCGTTCCGGGCCCATATTGCTTCCGCGTGCCGTCCGGCAGACCCAGTTCCACCGACCCGGTCAGCGAGATGCTGTACTGCCGCCTGGGAGCGGTGTGAAAGTCCAAGAAATACCCGGCCTTAACCATGCGAAAGGAGATTCCCGGGGTTTGTTCGACAGGCGAGGCCAGACCGTGGGCACCTTCGGTATCAAGAAATTCCGTCATCTCGAACTCCTTTTCTTCGATCACGGAATTGCCGTTGGGTCCGGTGTAAACGTGCACGAATTTAGGCATATTCCACTCCTATTGAAGCTTTCAGCTATTTAAATTTGGGGCTACTTGTTCGTTGATCAACTGTACGGCTTTGATCTGGTGTTCCAATGGCACGTTGCAGCCGAAGTTCACCTCGTAGATGACTTGGGTAAGGCCCAGTTCTTCTTGAAGCTGTTGCAGCCGTTCGACCACCGACTCAGGGGTGCCGTAGACCACTGTGTTTGCCAACACGTCTTCGTAGGTCATGGCTTTCAGACGTTCGGCCTGGGCCGCCCGGTCGTCTCCGGCGGAAATGCCCGCCTCGCCGATGGACTGGGTAATCACGTTGATCAGCCGCTGCATCTGGAACATGGTGCTTTCTTTGGGCTCTGAGTAAGCCTTCTCTTTCGTCTCAGCCACGTATACCGGCACTCTCAGCCCCACATCGACCTGCCCGGTATGACCGGCTTTCTCACGCGCCTGGTGGAACTCGGCCACCAATGGCTTTAGGTCTAGCAGCGTGGTGACCCGGGAGGGGTTGATAAAGATGGGATATCCCATCCGCCCAACCAACTCGAAGGTGTCTTCGGAGGTAGCGCCAATCCTGATTGGGGGATGGGGTTTCTGCAGCGGCTTGGGCACCACGCATAGGTCGTCGTATTGATAGAACTTGCCCTTGAAGGAGAACCTCTCTTCGGTCCAACTTCTGAGGATGATCTCCAGACACTCGTCGAACCGGTCGCGGCTTTCGGCATAGTCAAAGCCGTACCCCTGGTAGATCCGGGGGAACGCGGCCCGGCCAATGCCGAAATCCAGGCGTCCGTCGCTCAAGTGGTCAAGGGTAGCGATCTCTTCAGCGATCTGGACCGGGTTCCGCAGCGGCAAAACATGCACAGCCAAACCGATCTTGACCTTCTTGGTGCGGGCGGCAACCGCTCCCGCCACCGTTACCGGCGCCGATAAAACGGAACGGCCCGGATCGAAATGGTACTCCGCCAGCCAGACCCCTTCCGAGCCCGAATCCTCAGCGGCTTGGATCAACTCCATGGAATCTTTGAATATCTGCGCCTGGGTGGTCCCCTCCCGTGAGGGGAACTCTACAAAAAGACCGAACTCCATCTAAGGCTCCCGTGGGCGTGAGTGTTTTCTTTAAGGCCTAGCCGATGAGAACGTCATTCGTAATGCCGCCAGGTTTTCGGCCACGCCAATTCTCAAGTGTGAGCGACGTCACCCTAAGTGAAGCGAAGGGTCTGCCAAAGTTCAGCCTGGCAGATTCTTCGTCAGCCTACGGCCCTCCTCAGAATGACAGTTTTGCGGCAGGCCCGCTAATACTACCACCAGCGCAGCTGGGTTTCTTGCTTCGCAGTATTGCGCCATGGGACGGCGTTAAAGCGCGCGTTCCACCTGCCGGCGCAGGCTTCGGACCCAGCGGCGAAGCAGCGTGTTGGAGCAAATAGCGGGGAGCGACAAAAACATCATGCGGTAGACCCAGCTCCGGCTGACTTTGACGGTTGAATCCGGGTCCAACCATTTACCGCTGCGGGCCAGCCGGGCCAAAGTGGCCAGACCCAATAAAAGCGGCCACAAGCAGGCCAAGCGCAACCGCACCGAGCGGCTCGGCACCGCCAACAGGTATTCTTCGGCGGCTTGGAAATGGCCCAAAGCGGCCTGCATCCATGGAATCAAGACCTCTCTGACGCGTGTTTCATTGGACGGGTCCAGCAGCGCCTCGGGAGACAGCCCGGCCTTAGCCAACTCATCAGCGGGGAGATAACACCGGCCCGCCCGCAGGTCCCGCGGGATGTCCCGCAACACATTGGTCAACTGCAAGGCCTTCCCGAACCGAACTCCGGTCTCCGACATCTGGGCCACGTCCCACCATTTCAAGGTGGGCGCGTGAGCAACCGTAATCCTGGTCCAGAACTCCCCGACACAACCGGCCACCAGATAGGTGTAACGGTCTAGGTGGGCGCCCGTCGCCAATGCCGCCAACTCGCCCGAGTCCTCGGCAGGGAAGCTGGTCAGGTCCATCTCCATGCCTTGCGTCAGCTTGTCTACCACCCACCTGACCTGCTCCCGGTCAGCGATATCGAATGACTCCAGCAGAGCAAAGCACTCAACCAACGAACCAAACAAAGCCCGATCTTCCGGAGATGGATCGCCGTCCATGGACTGAGCCGCCAACTTCCGCAGAACGCTGGCGTCTGCGGGCCCCACCAACTGACTTCGCAGAACAACCAACCCCTCCAAGCGCGCCCCAGTAAACCCGGCGCGCCGGTGGCGGTCGGTGAGAGTGTCGGCGGTGCGGGCTAGGAGGTAGGCCAGGCCGATGGGTTCGCGCAGATTTTTAGGGAGAACCCGGAGGGTCAGATAGAAGGAGCGGGACACGCCCTTTAGGACATCCTTCAAAAGCCGGTCGCGGCTCGCGGCGTCCACTCTGGGCAGACCGCTGGGGGTGGTCGTCTCGGCCATGGCTACTTGGCCAGCTTAGCGGCCTCCGGAGAGGCGAAATGACGGCGCTCGGTGTTTTTGACCGCTTCTTGCACCAACTCCTCCACCGCCAACGCCTCCTCCAACCTCAGCACGGTGTCCAAGTCGGCTTTGGTCTCCGGGTGCTTGGGTACGAAGAGGGTGCAGCAGTCTTGGTCGGGGAGGATAGACGTCGAGAAGGTGCCGATGTTCTGGGCCATATCGACGATCTCTTCCTTGTTGTGACCGATCAATGGCCGGAGTATGGGCATGCCCGCCGACTGGTCGACCACGGCGATATTCTCCAGGGTCTGGGAGGCCACCTGCCCGCAACTCTCGCCGGTGATGATCGCCTTGGCGCGGTTGCGTCTGGCCAAGACCTCTGTGATCCTGACCATAAAGCGGCGGTATAGCACCACCCGGTAGGACGGCGGGCACGACAGGATGATCTGTTTCTGTATCTCGCCCAGGGGCGCCATGAAAAGGTTGGACTGGTATTGGTGCCGGTTCAGATGTTCCACCAGGTCCACGGCCTTTTCCATGGAGGTGCGGTCCACCAGTGGATAGCTGTGGAAGTGAACGAACATCGCCTGGCAGCCCCGTTTCATCATCTGCCAAGCCGCCACCGGGGAATCGATGCCACCCGAAAGCATCACGGCCACTTTGCCGCTGACGCCCACCGGCAGTCCGCCGTGGGCCTTCACTTCGTCGAAATAGACCAGAAACCCCTTGGTCTGAATGTCCAAATAAATCGATAGGTCCGGACCCTTCAGTTTTACCTGGGCTCCTGTTAGGTCCTTCACGAAGGCGCCGAGGTCACGGTTGACCTCTGTCGAGTTCAGTGAAAATCGCTTGTCGGCCCGGTTGGTGGTTATGCGAAAGGATTCGAAACTGCGGCCTTCCAGTAGTTCGGGCAGTCTGGCCTTAAGCCCATCCAGGTCTTGGGGCAGGTCGTATGCCTTGTAGAACTTGGCGACGCCGAACACGTCTTTCAGCCGGGATTTCACCTCCGGCCAGCAGTCTTCATCTTCCAGGGTCAGGCCGACCATCAACTGTCCCTGCCAGACGCGCTCCACGCCCGACCCTCTGGTGGCGGTGCGGAGGTTGTCGGTCAGCTTGCGCATAAACCAAGGGCGGTTCTTGCCCTTCAGCGCCAGTTCGTGGGTCTTAACGATGGCATGTGATTTGAGGGCTTCCATACCGGACTATTGTACCCGATAAATCCGGAAATCCCCCATCCCCCCTACGCAAGCGGGGATAAGAAAACCACGTCCCCCTTTCGTAAAGGGGGACCACAGGGGGATTTTGGTACTCCGCCCAAGCCCTGCCAAATCCAGGCAGCCCAACTCCCTAAGCGAAGATCGCCTCTTTGATGGCAAGAACGTCTTTCCTGACCTGGCCGTTCTCAGTTACCTCGCCGTTGATCTTGCCGGCGCCGTGAATCACGGTGGAGTGGTCGCGCCCGCCCAACAACCGCCCGACCTGGGTCGGAGATAGCTCCAGTTCGTAGATTAATAGATACATAGCGACCTGCCGGGCTAGGGCCACTTTCTTGGTGCGGTTCTTGGCCATAAGGTCTCCCACAGAGAGGGCGTAGAAGATGGCCACCTGCTCGAAGATCCGCTGCGGGTCTATGGACCGGGCATTGGCCTCCGGCGCCATCTCGTTCAGTATCTGGAGCGTCGACTCCAGGGAGATGTTCACGTTCATCAACTGTGAGTAGGCCACCATCCGGTTCAGACTGCCCTCCAGTTCTCTGACGTTTCGCTGGACACGCTTGGCGATCAGCTCGATGACGCTATCCTCCATGTCAACGCGCAGTTGGTCGGCTTTGGCGGCCAAGATAGCCATGCGAGTCTCCAGGTCGGGCGCCTGGATATCGGCGATGAGGCCCCACTCGAACCTGGAACGCAGCCGGTCCTCGATGGACACGAGTTCCCGGGGAGGGCGGTCCGAGGAGATAACCACCTGGTTCCCCGCGTTATGCAGGTCGTTGAAGGTATGGAAGAAGCCCTCATGGGTCTGCTCCTTGCCGCTGAGGAACTGGACATCGTCGATCAACAGTACCTGGACGCTGCGGTAACGCCGTCTGAATTCTTCCGTGGTGCGGTTACGGATGGCGGTGATGAACTCGTTGGTGAATTGCTCAGAGGTCACGTAGAGCACCGACATTCCGCGGCTGGCGCAGGTCTTGCCGATGGCCTGCAGCAGATGAGTCTTGCCCAGCCCAGCCCCCGAATGCAAGAACAATGGGTTATAGGTCTGGCCCGGGGATTCCGCGACGGCCCGCGAAGCGCTGAGCGCCAACCGGTTGGACGGCCCAGCAACGAAGGACTCGAAGGAATACTTGGGGTTGAACGACCGCATCTCGAACAGCGGCTGGGCCGTTGGCGTCGCGCTGCCTGCCTGGTTGGATGTGGCCGGGGCCTGCTCCACGGCGTAGAAATCGCCCTCGGACCTAACCTTTAATTGGAGCTCAAATTCCCGCCCGGACACCTTTTTGAGCGTCTTTTGCAGGGCGTGATAGATCCGGCGTTCCAACCACTCCACGGCGAAGGGATTGGGCGCCTCGACCACGAACACGTGGTCGTCGTAGGCCACGCCTTCAGTAGGCTTCAACCAAGTCTCAAAGGTAGGGCGTGGGAGCTGCAACTGTAGGTCTCCCAACACCGCCCGCCAAACCTCACGGGCTGTAGACTCACTCATGAGTCTGCTCCCACCCCAGTTGCAGCTCCCACGCTCTCCCCCCCATCATCGCCCTCACTCAAATATGCGGTCCTTCCGCGGAAGGACCCGGTCGGATTCGTCTGTTCAGGTACCTATTTTTTCAGCCGGTATCTGGCAATGGAGCCTTAAAAAAGGCACCAAAACACCCAGGGACATCAAGCCCTAATTGAAGAATCGCCAGGCCAGATTGGGTACTTGGGGTCACGGGCGGGCCTTGATCAGGCCCGTTCCGTTTGATTGATTACCTTCGATCTATTGACCACTTGCTGCAGTGGTCGTCATCTTGACCGGTTGGGGCTTATCTGTCTGTCCCAGCACCGGCGTTTCCGAATTTGGCCCCGGTGGGCCGGCGCTGCGGCACCGCTCACCTTTGGTATTGGGACACTAGCAACATCTTCGAGAAAATGTCAATGCTGAATCGAGGCAATTTGGTTTTTTATTATTTTAAAATTTTGACTGTAAATCGGCCAATCTTCCACTCGAAATCCACTCCAACCGCACCATCTTAAAATCGAAAGGGTCGTCGGTGTCTCTTCAACGGCGACCGAAGCACGATAGCTTCAGCGAAGATTTGCCGTGCCTCTTTACGCCATATATAATCGTGTGACCAGCCAGACACAAGATTCACCACAGCAATAATGGCGGTTCAAACGATCAAGTTTTGAACGGGAGGGCTTCAGAGAAGCCCCCAGTTCTGTTTTCTGGCCTAGCCGGACCGCCCCCAGAACAGTTTTGCAACAAGGGAGCATCAATGCCGAGGAAGCGGACGACCACCACTCAGGCCGCTGACGCCAACGGGGCTCGTGCCAAATCCCGGCTCCCCAAAGGGCTTAAGAATGCCGACCTAGTCGACTATTACACCAGACTGATCCAAGTACGTTCTATCGACGAGCGGATCTGGGCGCTGAACCGCCAGGGGAAAGTCCCCATCGCGGCCTCTGCCCAAGGCCACGAAGCCGCCCAATTGGGCAGCCTGCTCGCGGCTGAGAAAGACGGCGACTGCTTTCTGTTCCCCTATTACCGCGACCTGGCTTTAAAGGTCGCCGCCGGGCTTACGCCGGCCCAAACAATGATGTCGTTCATGGGCAAGGCCGGCGACCCCTACAGCAATGGCCGTCAGTTTCCCCTCCAGGGAGCGGACCTGCCCAACAAGATCATCCAGATATCAAACGTGGTCGCCGCCGGGCTCACCCAGGCGGTGGGTTACGCCTTGGGTTGCCGCATGGCTGGCGAAAAGACCGTGGTGCTAGTCTATTTCGGCGACGGCGCCACCAGCCAGGGCGAGACCCACGAAGCCATGAATTTCGCCTCGATCCACAAGCTGCCTGTAATTTTCATCTGTGAGAATAACCGTTACGCCATCTCCACTCCTAAGACCAGCCAGATGGCCATTGAAGAGTTTTCGGACCGGGCATCGAGCTACGGTTTCCCCGGGATCACGGTGGATGGCATGGACTTGGTCTCGTGCTACGAGGCCACCAGAGAGGCCATAACCCACGCCCGGTCACAGGGGCCGGTGCTGCTGGAGATGTTGGTGGAGCGGTTCATGTCTCACACCACCGACGACGACGACCGCCGCTACCGGCCCGAGGGAGAGGTGGAACGGGCCCGTGAGAGGGACCCCGTCGTGACCCTAGCCCGGACCCTGATCGATGAGAAGATCTTGACCCAGAAACAGGTGGACGCCATCGCCGCCGCCGCCCTGAAGGCAACGGACGAAGCGACTGACATCGCCGACGCATCGAGTCCGCCGGACGAGTCCGGCCTGCACGACATGGTGTATAGCCCGTAAGACCCATCGCAACGTTTAACTGGAGTTATCTTGGCCGTTAAAAGCGTTATCGAAGCTGTCCGGGAGGCCATCAGGGAAGAGATGGCCCGCGACCCCAAGGTCTTCGTCATGGGTGAAGACGTTGGGATCCGGGGCGGGGTATTCCTGGCTACCCAGGGTCTGGCTGAAGAGTTCGGCAATGACCGTATAATCGACGCGCCTCTGGCCGAAGCCTCCATCATGGGAATCGCCCTGGGCGCGGCATTCCGGGGAATGCGCCCCATCCCTGAGGTCCAGTTCTCCGATTTCGTGTGGCCATCAATCAATCAATTGATCGGGGAAGCGGCCCGCAGCTGTTACGGCACGCACGGCGCGTTACAGGTTCCCATGGTCATCCGCATGCCTTACGGCGGCGGGATCCGGGGCGGCCTGTTCCACTCCCAGAACGTGGAGACCCACTTCTTCCACACCCCCGGGCTCAAAGTGGTTGCGCCCAGCACGCCCTATGACGCCAAGGGTCTCCTGAAGTCGGCCATCCGCGACAACAACCCCGTGGTGTTCCTCGAACACAAGAAGACCTACCGTCTGGTGCGAGGCGAGGTGCCCGATGACGAGTACACCCTGCCCCTAGGCAAGGCTGACATCAAACGTACTGGCAGCACCATCACAGTGGTGTCCTACGGCCTGACTCTCCATTATTGCCTTGAAGCCGCCGAAGAACTGGCCAGCGAAGGCGTTGACGTGGAGGTTGTCGACCTGCGAACGTTGACCCCTCTGGATACCGAGACTATCTTGGAATCAGTGAAGAAGACTGGGAAACTGGCGGTGGTTCACGAAGACAACATCACCGGCGGAGTGGGCGCTGAGATCGCGGCCCTAGCGGCCGGTCAGGCCTTTGAATACTTGGACGGCCCAGTGGTGAGGATCTGCGGACCAGACGTGCCTACCATGCCCTTCGCCCAGACCTTGGAAGACGCCTATATGCCCTCCCCAGATAAGATTGCGGACGGCCTCCGCAAACTGGCGGCCTACTAAGTTATGTCAATAACCATTGAACTGCCCCACGTCGGCGAATCGGTGGTCGAAGGGACCATCGGCAAGTGGCTCAAGCAACCGGGAGACACCGTCAAGCGTTACGAGCCATTGGTTGAGATTATCACCGACAAAGTGACAATGGAGGTTCCTTCGCCCGTCGAGGGTTCCCTGGTCCGGCTGCTGGCCGAGGAAGGCGAGACGCTCCCCATGGGGGCGCCCATAGCCGAGGTGGCCACCGTCGACAGTCCCGAAGGCGCCGAGCCGGAGACCGCTTCTATCGAGGTTCAAACCGCCGCGCCCGACTCCCCCGGAACCACGGGCCATCTACTTAGGGACGTAACACCCGTTGGCCCAACCGGCGGCGCGGTCGTAGAACTGGCAGAGCCCACCGGGACCGAGCCCAAAGCTCCAGCATCTCGACCAGCCGCAGCACCAACCCCGGCGAAACCCGCATCTGCCACAAGCGCGCCCTCCGGCCAGACCCGCCTGTCTCCAGCCGTCCGGCGCTTAGCCCAGGAACATGCGGTGGATGTGTCCCGGATTCAAGGCACCGGACTGGGTGGGCGCATCACCCGTGATGATGTACTGAAATTTGTGGAGAGCGGTCCGAGCACAACACCGGCCGCCGCACCGGCCCGCCAGCTCGAAGGCGAAACCTCGGCCGATGGGGAAGAAACCTACATTACAGTAACCCCGGTTCGGCGCATGATAGCTGAAGCCATGGTCCGGAGCGTGAGCGAGATACCCTCAGCCTGGAGCACGGTGGAAGTCGATGTGTCCGGACTGGTCGCCCTCCGCTCCTCCGTCCGGGCCGAATTTGAGCAGAAACAAGGCGGTAGCCTCACCTACTTGCCCTTCGTCATCAAGGCCGTGGTGGAAGCTCTGAAAGAGTTCCCCACCATGAACGCCACCTGGGGCGGCGACAAGATCATCCTCAAGAACCGCGTGAACCTGGGTCTGGCGGTGGCCGCGCCGGGAGGGCTGATCGTCCCGGTACTCCATAACGCCGACCAACTCAGCATCGCCGGCCTAGCCGCGGCCGCCAACGACCTGGCGGAACGGGCCCGCACTAAAAAGTTGACCCTGAACGATGTCCAAGACGGCACCTTCACTTTGAACAATACCGGCGCGCTTGGCTCTTATCTCTCAGGGCCCATCATCAACTACCCGCAGGCCGGCATCCTGACCACCGAGACGATTCAAAAGCGGCCTGTGGTGATCACCGCCGAATCAGGTGATGCCATCGCCGTCCGGTCGATGATGAACATCTGCCTAGCCTTCGACCATCGCATCAACGACGGCTCCGAAGCCAGTGGGTTCATGTCAGCGGTAAAGTCCAAACTGCAGAAGATGGCCCTCGGCACGTCGATCTATTAGGTAACCCACCATGCCTCCCGCAAACCTCTGCCGCGCCGTTTGGCTCGGTGATATGGAATACCAGGAAGCCTACGACCTACAACTGTCGCTGGTGGAGAAGGTCCACTCGGGCCAAGAGCCTAACACCCTGCTTATGTTGGAGCACCCTCACGTCTACACCAAGGGCCGCCTGAGCAAAGAGTCCGACGTGCTACTGCCCGAAGCAGACCTGGCGGCACAGGGCATTTCCGTGCTCGAGACCGACCGTGGGGGCCAGGTGACCTACCACGGGCCGGGACAGTTGGTCGTCTACCCGATCGTGAATCTCAAGGACTGGGGCGGGCCGGTGAAGTATGTACGCGCTCTCGAGCAGGTCGTAATCGCCACGCTGGCCGAGATGGGCATCACTGCCAACTGCGAGTCCGGCAACACCGGAGTCTGGACCAACCAAGGCAAGATCGCCGCCATTGGCGTCAAGATCAGCCGCGGTATAGCCTTCCACGGCCTGTCTTTAAACGTGAACACCGGCCTCGCCTACTACCAGAACATCATCCCCTGTGGGATAGCGGACAGGCCGGTGACGTCAATGGCTTCGATTTTGGGGAGTCAGGTGGACATGGGGCTGGTGCGTTACGGGTTGGTGTACCAGTTCGGGCGGGAGTTCAGGTTTCGGATTGAGGATGGGGTGGCTTCTACAGATCATCTCGCCTGAAAAATCCTCGATTTTTGACACCCAGAACCGCCATTGCTACACTCGCCTAGCTCGGTTCTAGGGGCGGCTGAGATGCTGGCGGAGGTAGGTCAATGGCGGTTTCGCAGAAGGTCCGGCGGTTCATGGAAGAGGGCGGTTGGATCCGCCGTGTTTTTGAAGAGGGTTTGGCACTCAAGGCTCAGATCGGGGCCGACAAGGTGTTCGACCTGTCTCTGGGAAACCCGGTGATGGAGCCGCCTCAGGAGTTCCAAGATGAGCTGCGCCGCCTGGCCAATGCCCCTCTCTCAGGGATGCACCGCTACATGCCAAACCCCGGCTACATGGAGACTCGGCAAGCCGTGGCGGACACACTGAGTGCCGAGACCGGCCTCGACTTCTCCGGCGGCGACGTGATCATGACCTGCGGGGCCGCCGCCGCCGCCAACGTGGTGCTAAAGACCATCTTGAACGAAGGCGACGAGGTGATAATCCTGGCGCCTTACTTCTTCGAATACCTCTATTACATCGACAACCACGGCGGCGTGGCGGTGGTGGCGGCCTGCGATGACCAGTTCCAGCCCGACCTGGCTAAGATTGAAGCCGTCGTGACTGAAAAGACCAGGGCAATCCTGATCAACTCCCCCAACAACCCCTCCGGCGCCGTCTATTCGGAGGAAAGGCTCACGGGATTGGCGGCATTGTTGGAGCGGAAGCAAGCCGAGCACGGCACCGAGATTTTTATCATCAGCGACGAGCCCTACCGGCGCATCATCTTCGACGGCATAAGCTTCCCACAGGTATTGCCCCAATACGACAATAGCGTGGTGGTCACCTCCCACGCAAAAGACCTGGCATTGCCGGGAGAGCGAATCGGGTACATCGCGGTAAACCCCAATTACGCGGACAAAGAGGAACTGTCTGCCGGGCTTTCTTTCTGCAACCGTACCCTTGGTTTCGTGAACGCCCCTGCCCTGATGCAGCACATCGTCCGAAACCTGCAGGGCGTAAGTGTGGACGCCGGGTACTACGAGAAGAAAAGGGACTATCTCTGCCGGCACCTGGGAGAGCTTGGCTACGATGTGTTCCGGCCCCAGGGCGCCTTCTACCTCTTCCCCAAGGCGCCAATCGAAGACGACGTCGCCTTCTGCAAGACACTTCTGAACAGCAACGTGTTGGTGGTTCCGGGGACGGGCTTTGGCACGCCGGGCTACTTCCGCATCTCGTACTGCGTCGAGGACTGGGTGTTGGAGGGGGCCGTCAAAGGCTTCGCTGCAGCGATCGCAACCCCTGAAGGTTAGCCGTTATTCGATGTGGCTCTCCGCTCGATAAGCCCGCACCCGCGCCGGCGTTCTGGGGTTGGGTATTATCCAGTAGAAGACCGCCGCCAGGCAGTAGATTATGACCAGCGGGATCAGGGCCCATTTGTAGCTGTCGGTATGTTCGAATATCAACCCCATCCACACCGGCGTGCTCATGGACATCAACTGGTCGGGCAGATGCTGCCAGCCTCGCAAAGTGGCGTAGCTGCGCCGTCCAAAGTAATCACCCATGATCGCCCAAGCCAAAGGATTGGCCGTCTCCGAGAAAGCCAAGAGCACCACGAACGCCACTAACTGCCAGATGTTTCCGGTGTCTTGGACCAGCATTAGCAGAGACAACGCTCCGCCGATCATACAGGCAGAACTCAACTTATTTTTCGACCACCGGTCGCCCAGCCATCCGACAATGGGCGTCATCAAAAGCAGGCTGAATGACATCACGCCAATGAATCCCACCGCTATCGGTTGAGAGGCATCCTCGGTGCGCCCCGACCCCATCAAGAACCAGACCGCTAGCGGCACCATCAGGAACGTGGTCCCGGAATGGACCGTGTTGCGCATGCCGACCGCCAGGACCAGCATCCAATATGTGGGTGTCCTCATGGCTTCAGAGGCCATGAAGTCAGGCTCACCGGCATGGAGTATGGCTGCCCCGTGCCGATCGCCGTGGCCACCTTCATCCTCTCCGCCGAGTATCTCTGCGATATCTACTTCGTCGTCCGGGATGGAGTCTCCGTCCGGCCGCAGTCCCATGCTCTCCGGGTCGCGGCGGATCAAGAATGACATGGGGATGACCACTGCGATGATGATCACACCGGAGATGAAAGCCGCGGGGCGCCAACCGGCGCTGAGAACCAAGAAGCCCATCAGAGGAGCGATGGTGGTGCCTCCAATGGCCGTGCCCATCCCGGCCAACCCCATGGCCAGACCTCGGTTCCGGCGGAACCATTGGTTGATCGCCGGCATGGTCGCGTTGTTGTAACCGGCTCGGAATCCCAGTGACAGCAGCCCCACGAAAACGCAGATGAAATAAAGGTAGTTCTGGGTAAACGAGAGCAGGATAAACCCGAGGCCGGAGGTGATGCCACCGAACATCAGGATGACCCGGGGGCCGAAGCGGTCGGTAGCCCAGCCCATGAACGGCCCTTGCAGTCCGCCTTCCATCCGGCCCAGCATCTCGGCGAAGGAGATTGCAGCGACTCCGATACCCAATTCGTTGCGGAGCGGGATGATGTAGGAGGTGAACCCTTTGTTGAAGGTCCCGTGCTTCAGGGAATCTACGCTGGCGGAGATTATCGCTATCCACCAGCCATAGAACATGTTGCGGGGCAACCGCATCTTCTGTGTGATTCGTTCTTTGATCAAATCGGAGGGTTCGCTTGGGCCGACAGTGGCCGGAGTCCGTGTGATGGCCGATGGTCCCCGGGGGACAGCACCTTGGGTGCGCCGGGTCTAGTATACAGCCTGTCTTTGCTTCAAAACCGAGCCTTGGCGGCTTCCCGGCCTCCAAACGCAACCGGCCCGGCCGCTCTCGGCCGGGCCGGTTACCTATTCAGGTTATGGCGCTAGGCCACTTGAGTCAGAGGTTGATGACGATGTTGTCCGGACCCCGCGACAAGATGGCTTCGGCCGGTTCGTCATAGGGATTCCCTTCTATGTGGTTGAAATTGGCCGGAACGAATAGGAAATCTCCCGGCCCTCCTTCTATGTACTCTTTGTAGTCTTCGCCGAAATACACCCGGATATGTCCTTTGACGATGTAGGCGGCTGTCTCAGCCTCCCCGTGGTGGTGGGGCGGCCCCATAGTATTGGGCACACATTCCACCTTGCCCAGCCAGATCTTCTTGGCCCCGGAGGTATTGCTGTCTATTCCGGGGCTCCGAATCATGCCGGGTGTCTGAGGAGTGGTATCCGGCGAGGCTGTCCCCGTAACTAACTGAAGCTCTTTTCCGCTGATTTGAGTACTCATATCTTCTCCGTTATTTCGGAAGGGATTTATGAATCGGGCAAGTGTCGGCCTGTGCGGCAATGATACCCCGCCGCCAACGTGAGTACAACTTATCAACATCGGTGGCACTTGCGTACCCGCCAAGCCCACAGTTATGCACTATCGTCGGCGAATGTATCCTCGATTTCATAGATATCGTCCACCCATGGCGGTGTCGATCGTGGACAAGTCACTTGCATGCTTAAGGCGCGCCTGAGCGCCCCGATTTGCCTGGGAGAGGCGTCCGTGCTTTACTGAGATGAAGAATTCTATTTAGTCACCCTGCGGGAGTACCACCTTGGAAGTCACCAAAAAGTTCGCTGAATACGTCGTCAACGCAAGCCTGGAAGACTTTCCGCCCGAGGCGATCGTGGCCGCCAAGGCCGCGATCATCGACTGTCTGGGGTGCGCATTAGCCGGGTCAAAAGAGCCACTGGCCGACGTGTTGGCCAACTATCTGGCCGACCTCGGCGGCAAGCCCGCCGCGACTGTCATCGGGCGCGGCTTCAAGACCAGCGCTCCAGAAGCTGGACTGATCAACGGGGCCATGTCCCACGCATTAGACTACGACGACATCACCTTTATAACGAAGACCCACCCCAGCGCGGTGCTGATTCCAGCCGCGCTGCCGGTGGCGGAAGAGGTGGGCGCATCGGGCCGGGACATGCTGTTGGCCTACCTGGTGGGATTCGAAGTAGCCTGCGCCGTGGGCGACGCCATCAGCCCCGCCTATTTCGACGACCTAGGCTGGCACCCGACCGGGCCGCTGGGCGCATTGGGCGCCTCAGCCGCTGCAGCACGCCTGCTGGGTCTAGACACCGAACAAACAGCCATGGCCATCTCTTTGGGGGCGTCCCAATCGTCTGGCTTGCGGCAGAACTTCGGCACCATGACCAAGCCTTTCCACGCCGGCCACGCCTGCAAGTCGGGCATCACCGCCGCCAAGCTGGTTCAAGGAGGGTTCACCGCCGGGACCGACGCCCTGGAGGGACGGTTCGGGTTCATGCGCGCCTTCTCCGGCGGTAACGATTACGACCCTGAGAAAGCCGCCGCGTCCCTGGGCAACCGTTGCTTCATGATTGAGTCGGGGATCGAGATTAAGAAGTATCCCTGCTGCGGCAGCGCCCACCTGGCCCTGGACGCCACCACCGCGCTGCAACACCAGGAGGCATTGGATGCGGCCAACATCGAGCGCATCGAGGTGCGGGTGGACTTTGACCCACCCCGGTCACTGATCCACTCCCGGCCCAGAGAAGGCCTTGAAGGCAAGTTCAGCATGCAATACTGCCTGGCCGCCGAGCTTCTGGACGGCCGCATCGGCATGTCGACGTTCACCGACGAGCAGGTTATGCGCCCTGAGGCCCAGGAACTGATCCCCAAGATAGAGATGAAACGTCACGCCGGGTTCGAGGGCCAGACCAGTTGGACCGAGGCTTACAACGAGGTCGAGATTCACCTGAAAGACGGGCGCGTTCTGACCCAACGGGCCGACCGCGCTACCACAGGGTCCTTGCGCGGAGCGACATCAGAGGAAGTCCGGACCAAATTCCTGGACACCGCCGCCGTCGCCCTAACTCAAGAAAAGACCGCCGCCACCTTGGCGATGCTGGACAACCTGGAAGACATCGGCCCGGTTGGACCTCTGGCTGACTTGCTGGGCGGTTAACCCTACCTACTGCGCCGTCACTCCTCCATCGATAACCAGCTCGGAGCCGGTAACGAAGGACGACTCGTCGGAGGCTAGGTATAGCGCTCCGTAGGCGATGTCTTCTGGCGTGCCCATCCTGTTTAGAGCAGTCCTGGTAACCGATGCCGACTTGCTCGCGGCGTCGGGCCAGACCTGGTCACCCATGTCGGTATCGATCGGCCCCGGGTGTACGGAATTGGCCCGGATGCCCTCGGCCGCGTACTGGACGGCCGTGGACTTGGTGAAGATGCGGACCGCCCCCTTAGACGCGCTATAGGCAGCGCTGGTCTTGCTTCCCACCAGACCCGCGGTGGACGATATGTTGACGATGGACCCGCCGCCTGCCTTCCTCATCTCAGGTATGGCCGCCTTAGTGCCTAGGAACACGCCCTTGGCGTTCACGTCCATGATGTCATCCCACTGGTCTGAAGATGTCTCGAGGACGTGGCCCCGCCGCCAGATGCCCGCGTTGTTGACCAGAATGTCCAACTTGCCAAAGCTGGCAACCGCAGACTGTACCGCTGCGTCCCATTCGTCTTCGTTGGTCACGTCCAGATGCACGTACAACGCATCGCCTCCCATCTCGGCTATCTCCGCCGCCACGGCCGTGCCCTCCTGATCAGTCACATCGGCCAATACAACCTTGGCGCCCTCTTTGGCAAACATCCGGGCTTCCTCAGCTCCCTGTCCTCGGGCCGCCCCGGTGATAAGCGCTACTTTTCCTTGTAACCGCATTTGTAGCCTCCCTAGGTCAATTTTTCTTGGTCTTGTCCGGCAATCAACTCACTTGAAGAGAAGTCTAACGCTAGAGTCGCCCACACTCAATATCACGATAGGTTTCAACTCTCAAACGATTATTTGATAGTCATTGACAAGGAAAAGCATCCACCTCTAATATATGAAGCTAGAAGTATCGGGCGGTCTGCGCCCCAATCGTACCCTTACCCAGGCTACAAATACGGTATGTCTCAAGACATGGGGCATCACCGAATGAGAGGAGCAATATGAGTGACCAGGATATCGCCTTGATGGCCCACCTTATGCGCCGTGCTGGATTTGGCGCCACCCGCGACGAGCTTGAAGCCCGCGTAGACGTAGGCTACGAAGCAACAGTGGAAGAGCTTCTCAGTACCGAAGTGCAAGAAGAACTCAACCGCGACGAGATGCAGCGTTTCCACCCCTGGACCTGGCGTCCGGGAACCCTTCCCGGCATGGGCGCCGCCGAGTGGCTGCACGACTTGGTCAACACCAAGCGCCCCCTGGAAGAGAAGATGTCCCTTTTCTGGCATGGAATCTTCGCCACAGGCGTCTCCAAGGTTGACCACTACGACGACGTCATGGACATGATCGTTAAATTCCGCAAAAAGGGCCTGGGCGACTTCCGTGAACTGCTCCTTGAAATGGCCAAGGACCCAGCCATGATCTACTGGTTGGACAACAACGACAACCACGCCGACGCGGTCAACGAGAACTGGGGCCGTGAGTTGCTGGAACTCTTCAGCATGGGCGTGGGCAACTACACCGAAGACGACGTTCGGGACTGCTCCCGGGCCTTCACCGGTTGGACCATTGAGCCCAAGCTTCCCCGAGGGCCCATCGGCCGCCACGACTGGTTCTTCGAATACCGCGAAGAAGACCACGACGACAGCGATAAGACCTTCCTGGGTCACACCGGCAACCACAACGGCGACGACATCATCAAGTTCATCACCGACGACCCAGCCTGCGCCCGGTTCATCGCCCGCCACCTGTATAGCTTCTTCGTGGCCGACGAGGTCCAGGTCCCGGCATGGTCGGTGACCCCGCCACGCGACCCGGAAGCCGTTGACCTGCTGGCCAACACATTGATCAACAACGGATACGACATTCGCACGACCCTGCGTGTACTGTTCAATTCTGACTTCTTCAAGAACTCCCGGTTCGAGCGTCTGAAGAACCCCACCGAAGTGGTGGTTGGAACTCTCCGGTTGGTCGGAGGCGCCGAGTTCCCCGCCCCCGGCATCGGCGACCTGTCCCGTCAGCCCAACTACATGGGCCAGGACCTGCTGAACCCGCCCAGCGTTGAGGGTTGGCACACCGGCGCCGAGTGGATCAACAGCGGCTCCCTGATGCGCCGCGTCAACTTCACCGCCGAACTGGTCGGTGACGTTACCCGCCCCGGTATCAGAAACATCGTTGATCGGATGATCGCCAAGGGAGACACTTCCCCCGAGGCCGTGGTCGAAGGCGCCCTAGACCTGATGGGTCCCCTGGAAGTCAATCCCGAGAGCCACGTTGAGTTGGTCGGCTTCGTTAGCGAAGGCGGAGACTTCTCTTGGAAATCGGCTGACGACATCGAGAAATCCACGGTCCGCGTATCCGAGCTGATGCAACTGATCGTTTCGCTGCGCGAGTACCAGTACGCCTAAATCGCCCGTACGCCTTAATATCAGGAGATAGCAAACAGATGACTAGCACGAAGAAAGACCCGGTTCTGGTTGTATTCCAGTTGTCGGGGGGCAATGACTACCTGAACACAGTTATCCCCTACGCAAACCCAATCTACCGGGACGCCCGCCCTACGGTTGGAATCGCAGAAGACCGCGTCATCAAGATCGATGACAAAATCGGTTTCCACCCTGAGATGGGACCACTGAAAAAGGTCTATGACCGGGGCGACATGGCCATCATCCATGGCATCGGTTACCCCAAGTCCCCTCGCTCCCATTTCCGCTCGATGGACATCTGGCACACCTGTGAGCCCATCGCGCTGGGAACCGAGGGTTGGCTGGGCCGCGCCACTCGCGACCTGGACCCCGGCAAAGAGAACGTACTGACCACCGTCAGCTTCGGTCCTTCTTTGTTCCGGGCCCTGGCCCTTCCCGGGACCCCGGTTGCGGTTGTCGATGACCTCGATAACTACGGCCTGCTCCCCGGGATCACTGAGAAAGAACAACGGACCAAGATTCTGGACCGCTTCGCCCGAATGTACTCGCCGGCCATCGGCAGCAGCGCCGTCATGGACTACATGGGCCAGACCGGCCTCGACACCCTGGAAGGCGCCGACATCCTGAACAAAGCCCCTGGGATGTACTCCTCGAACGTTGAGTACCCCGACACCTCCATCGCCAAAAAGCTGAAAGGTATCGCTCAGGTGCACATGGCCAACTTCGGCACCCGCGTCTTCTACGTCGACCACGGCAGCTTCGACAGCCACTCCAACCAGACTGGCATGGCCGACAAGCTGTGGAAGGACGTTTCCGAGGGCCTGGACGCCTTCTTGGATGACCTCCGCGAGCACGATGCCAGCGACAACGTTTCGGTCCTGATGTTCACCGAGTTCGGACGGCGGACGCATGACAATGGTTCCGGCACCGACCACGGCGCCGGCGGAGCCGCATTTATGTTCGGGGACAACGTCAAGGGCGGACAGTACAGCGAATTCCCCTCCATGAAATCCGAGGACCTGGAACAGGGCGACGTCGTACCCAACTACGACTTCCGCGGCCTGTACACCACAGTCCTGGAAGACTGGATGGGCCTGGACGGCAAACCCATCGTTGATGGCAGCTTCGAGAAGTTGCCCATCTTCGCCTAGGCAGCTCAGACCGGTCCAGCGGGCCAGTCGATAATTACGAATTGATACGGGCGGCGTCCGCGCCGCCCGTGAGGAATAAAATGCTTACGGAAACAGTGGCAGGCAGGACCTACGACTACAGCCACAACGTTGGCCGCGGCGCTCAGTCTGGAATGGGCTTCAACTGGCCCAACGCCATGACCTTCGCCCCCGACGGCACCGTCTATGTTGCCAACCGGGGTAGTGAGAGCATCAGCAACGTTGGATGGAACCGCACCGGCGTAGGCCAGCGCATATCCAAGCTCACCATCGGCGCCGAGTGGGGCGAAGAAGAGTTCCTGGGTGAATTCAGCCGGTACGGAAACGGCGATGGCCAACTGATCTGGCCCGCCGGTATCGCCTGCAATGACCAGGGCGAAGTTTTCGTCACCGACGAATGGCTGAATCGGGTTTCGGTGTTCGGCAAGGACGACAAACTGATCCGTTCTTTCGACACCGTCCAACCCGGCGAGGAAGAGCCCAACGGGGCTGCCGGAATCGCCATCGCCAACGACGGCACGATCTACGTCAGCGACAGCCGGAGCCACAAGGTTCGGATGTTCAAGAATGATGGCACATTCATCAGTTCCTTCGGCAGCAAAGGCGTTAGCGAAGGACAGTTCGACGCCCCTTGGGGCCTCACGGTCGATTACGACGGCAAGGTCTACGTTGCCGACTTCAATAACGACCGCGTCCAGAAATTCTCGGCTGACGGCAAATTCGAGGCCCAGATTGGCCGCCCCGGCAACAAACGGGGCGACCTTAGTGGACCCACCGACGTGGCCGTAGATCCGGATGGCGACATCTATGTCTGCGACTGGACCGCCAACCGCTGGGATCGCGGCCGCGTGCACATCTTCACCGCCGAAGGCCAGTTCCTGACCTCCCTGGTTGGTGACGCCCAACAGTTGTCCCAATGGGCCCAGATGACCGTCGACGCCAACGATGACTATGCCAAGCGCCGCCGGGAAGTCCGCAGCACCGAGCCGGAATGGACGTTTGCCCAACCCACCGCGGTGGAATGGGACACGGCCAACAACCGCCTGATGGTGGCGGACACCCAACGCAGCCGCCTGCAGATCTACAAGAAGCAGTCCGGTTACTTGGTGCCACAGCTCAACCTCTGATTCCCGGTACCTTCCGGTATCGAACACATCAGTAGCAACCAATGCTTGGCGGAGCCGTACGGTCTCCGCCAAGCGTGTTTTTACAGAGTTTTTTAACCCATGAACCAACCCTTATTCATCGCCCGGCGCCGGTATTCGCTTTATGCCTGAACCAATGGACCTGGAAACTCAGGCCCGTTTCCTCAAGATGGCGGAAGAAGAGCCGGAAATGACCTGCGCCAACACTCCCATCAAGATACTGGAAGCTGCCTCCGCAGAAGCCGAGCCGACTCCGTTCATGGAAGAATATTTCGCCATTGGCCACGGCGCCTGGTTGGCCGTCAAGCACGGCCGCCGGATCAGTCTGCCCCAGAACCTCATGGACCGCGCCATCTTGATCCTCTGGAACCGGGCCTGCTTGCTCGACACCGACCGCCTGCTGGGCCAGACCAACCCTGATACAGACAAGCCGTTCTTTAGCGATGAGGGGTTGTACTGATACAACTAAAACGGTCATTCTAAAGAAGTCTAGAATCTCATATCTAGAGGCGTAATATCGTTTTCGCGGAGTGAGCTAAAACCCCCTCGGCCCCCTTGTACAAAGGGGGATTTCCGCCCCTCTCCGCCAGCCCACCGCCGCCACAAAACATGAGGTAAACGATGGCCGATCAGTTCAATTACGAGAGCTTTTTCTCAGCGAATTCACAGGAGTCCACTCCGGGCACTGTCCGCCATTCCAAGTACGACTTCGCCGTAGCCTATCCGGACCCGGACAACCTGCCGCTGGAGGAGTTGATCGAGTCGGTCAGGGCCGGCTTTGAACGCGAAGGCCGGGACCTGGCTTACTACTCCACCGCCGCGGGCGACCCAGAGCTGCGCAATCTGGTGGCCGAGAAGCTGAACCGCGAGCGCAACATGACGGTGACCGCCGACGACATGGTGCTCACATCAGGGTCCGGCGAGGCCATCGGGATCCTGATCCAAGCATTGACCGACCCCGGCGACGTGGTCTTGGTAGAAGAGTTCGTCTATCTGGGGACACTGAACCAGATGCGCCGCTACGGCGCCGACGTGGTCGGCGTCAAGTGCGACGACGACGGCATCATCCCCGAGGCCCTAGACTCGGTCATCACAGAGCAGACCGACAAGGGTAAAAGGGTCAAATACCTCTACACCATCCCCCAATTCCAGAATCCCCTGGGCTGGACCATGAGCCTGGAACGACGCAAAGAGGTGCTGGATGTCACCGGCAAGCACGGCATCCCCATCTTCGAAGACGACTGCTACGCCGACCTCCGCTTCGAGGGCGAAGACGTGACTTCGTTCCACTCATTGGACGACGCCGGCCGTGTAGTCTATGCCGGATCATTCTCCAAGATCATCGCGCCAGGAATGCGCATGGGTTACCTGGTGGCCCCAAAACCGGTGATCGCCCGCGCCTGGAGCTTCAAATCGGGCGGCGCCGTCAGCCAATTCACCGCCCTGACCATCGCAGAATTCATGAAGGGCGGCCTGAACCAACACATCGAAGTGCAGAACCGGGCCTTGGCGGCGAAAAGGGACGCCATGGTGGCGGCCTTGGGAGAGAACTTCGGCGGTTCCGTAACCTGGACCGTGCCCCAAGGCGGGCTATACATCTGGGTGAAGTTTCCCGAAGGCACGGACCTGGCCGCGGTGCAAGAAGAGATCTTCCACGAAGGCGTCAGCTACTATAACGGCTCCCAATTCTCACCCACTGGCGAAGGCTCCAATTACGTGCGGCTCTGCTTTGGGCACCCGTCCATCGAAACCATCCGCGACGGAATAGCGGAGCTCGCCCGCATACTTGACAGCAAAAATGTCTTTCCCGCGTAGGGACCCCGTAGGTCCCAGCCCCCTAGGCTCGACCGGTGATGGCCCAATTAAGGAGGCGCCGAAATGACTTCTCAACTTCGTATATACACCATCAATCGTGGAATGATGGATGAGTGGGTAAAGCTTTTTACCGAGTCACTGGTTCCCATGCAGGAGAAGCATGGAATCGAGATTGACGGGACTTGGGTCAGCGAAGACGACACCCGATTCATCTGGATTCGCAGCTTCGCTAACCCCGAGGACGTTAAAACCAAGGAGACGGCGTTCTACGGATCACCGGAGTGGACCGCGGTGATGGACCATGCGCGCAGCCATATAGCGAGAATGGACATCCAGACGATGGAACCCGCGCTTTACCCGTTAAAGAGAGGGGATGGGAAAAGCTGCCAACTTCGCATCTACACTATCAATAGGGGCATGATGGAGCCTTGGGTCAAGTTCCATACCGAGACAAGTGTTCCGCTGCACGAGAAGCTCGGTATCAGAGTTGAAGGGTCTTGGGTGAATGAGGACAATAATCAGTACATCTGGATTCGCACTTTCGCAGACAAAGCGGACGTGAAGGCCAAGGAAGCAGCGTTCATCGGGTCCCCGGAATGGCAAGGCGGCGGAAGGGATCTCGCGTTCAGTCACTTGGCACGGCTAGACCCTCACCCGATGAGACCCGTCTAACGCCTAGCGACCTATACCCAACTGCGTCAATGGGGCGATACACCAGAAAGAAAAATGGCGCCTCTACCGACCGATACGCCACTTTCCTTTGGTCACATAGACCGGTTACAGTTCCTTGTTACNTCGCCGAAACAGCTTCCTCGGTGCCCATTACGGAGTTGGCTATGAACCTGAAGTTGGTCAGGACCGTTTGGTAACCGTCTCCCAGCTCCGGNTGGATAGCCGCGGCAGTCGCGTCCGCCACGACCGCGACCTCAGATCCTTGCTCCAGAAACTCCCGTAGGTGAGCTTCTNTATTCGCCGAACGCTTCCGGGAAGCCTTCGGCGCAACTCCGATAAGTTTCGTNCACAACATTTGGATCCGAAAAGCGGCAGGCCTGCTGCGTCAGAATGGNGGCCGTCCGTTGAACAAGTGGCGCGCCAAGTTGGTTTCAACAGCCGGAGCCATTTNTCGACAGCGNTCAAAGACCAGTNTGGCGTCTCACCGGCTGCATGCAGCGAAGGCCAGTTAGTCGGACAGGTCTGATCACCGGCAGCGCCTGCTAGCAGATCAAAAAAGGGGCGGTGTTCCGACCGCCCCTTTTTGTTTTCGAATTAAACGATCCTATTCGTAGGGCATCAACTCGATGGTCAGGTTATTGGGGTCGCTCACATAGAGTGAACCGCCCACCTCTTGGTATTTGACCTTGTTCCGGTCCATGCGGCCTTTCAGGCCCTCAAAGATGTTCTTGGCGATGGGCAGGGCGATGTGCATGACATTGCCCACTCCCTCAGGCGCCTTCCGCTGCAGGCGCGGCACGTGTGGGAAGTCGAAGAACGCCAGGGACATCCCATTGCCGATGGCCACGTTCATGTGGGTCGACTCCTCAACGTCCCGGTTGGCTGATATCCGTATCACCGGCATATCCATGATCTCATAGTAGAACTTGGCCGTCGTCTCCAGGTCCTTGGCGAACACGGCTATATGGTTCACCCCCTGAGTGGGCCCGTCTTTACCGCCCGCCGGAATCAAGCTGCGCAGCCGCTCTCGCATGGCTTCGGTCTTATTATTTGACCTGGTCATGTTGACTCTCCTTTGCCGCCGGTTGTTCGGGGTTCTCCAGGTCAAGTATGGAAATCAGCCTGCCGTAGCCTATGAATTGACCTGTGATCATGCCCAGTTCGAAGATCTCGGGGTCCGTGAATTCGGCCCTGAGTTCTTTAAAGAAATCGTCGTCCATGCTGTGGTGGTCCGTGGCCATCCGTTGAGCGAAGCGGACCGCCAGCTTCTCCCGGTCCGTGATATCCGCGCTCTCCACATCAACCAGACTGGCGACCATCTCCTCGGTCATGCCCTGCTGCACCGCCGGCACAGCCCTGCCCAGCCTTCAAGTTGCGCAGTCGTTCAAGTCGGCGATCTTGAGCCGGACCAACTCCTTGAGCCGCTGTTCCAGCAATCCTTCCAGTTTGAGAGGCCCGTAGAAGTCCCAGAAGGCCTCGTAGGCCCCTGGCAGGTTCCCCGCCGCCTGGAAGATGGCCGGGTTCAGTTTGTGGGCCTCCGCGCCTTTGGCGATCTTACGCAACCCCGGAGTCAACTCCTCTGTCGGCACCAACCTGATCCGCGCCATTCATATCTCCTAGCCAAGACCAATTCCACCGTAGGCAAACTCATTTCACCTGAATACAAACCCAAGTAAACCCGGCTTTGCCGGCCGCGCCTAGGCTTTGGGGCTGTTGGTTATTGCGGCGTCCACCTTTCTGGGGATGAACTGACCGCTGCCGGGGGCGGCTTTGAACTCCCGATTATCCACGACCACGTTGCCCCTTAGGATAGTCGTCACAGGCCAGCCGTCCGCCTCGAACCCTTCCCAGATGCTGTAGTCGGTGATGTGGAAATCGTCCATGGTTAGCTTGCGCTTGAAATTGGTGTCGATGAGCGTGATGTCGGCATCGCTGCCCGGAGCCAAAACTCCTTTGCGGGGGTAAAGGCCCATGATCTTGGCCGCGTTGGCGGATGACACATCCACGAACCGCTGGAGCGACATGCCGCGCCGAGAGACGCCTTCGCTGTAGGTAACTCCCATGCGGGCTTCGGCACCGTTGTGGCCGCCGGTCACGTCCGATACGGTCCGGCCCGAGATCTTGGTTTCCCAAGATGTGCAGTATTCGTCGGTAGCCATGGTGCTGAGGCCGCCCTCCACGATGCCTCGCCAAAGAGACTGGCGGTCGTCTTCCGACTTCAACGACGGGTAAGTGTGGTACTTCATTCCGTTCTCTTCTTTGTAGTCGTCCGAGCTGAAGCAGCAGTAGTTATGCAGGGTCTCTCCGTAGATCGGACGGCCGTTGGACCGCGCCTCCGCGATGGCGTTGAGGCCTTGGGTGGCGCTGACATGAACGAAGTAGACCGGAGCGCCCGTCCATTCCTGGACCCGGAGCACCCGCCGGAAGGAAACATCCTCCGACTCTGCGCTGTGCACGAGGTGCATGTTGTACCACTCGGTCCGTTCTTCCCGGGCCAGCTTCTGGTACATGTGCTGCACCATATCGTCGTCTTCAGAGTGGACCAGTAGCATGGCATTCATGCGCTGGATCTCCTCCATCAGATCGTGGAGGTGCCCGGTGCCGACCATGCGCGGTTCGCCGGTGGTGGCGGGCGGGCGGATGTTGGTGGTGAAGATCTTTATGCTGGGGAATCCGTCTTCCACCGCTTCGTGGAGCGAGTCCAGAATCTCCGGGGGGATGGCGCCCAACAGCATCAGGTGGTGGGCGTAGTCGGCGTAGGAATTACCCCGCCAGACCTCCGTTCGTTCTTGGATCGCCTGGGGGATGTCGATTCCGGGGTACTGTATTGCGAAGTCCATCAACGTAGTGGTGCCGCCGATCAGCGCGGCGCGGCTCACCTCTTCCGGAGGGGCGGTCTTGAGGTCGCCGTGACCCATGATAGGTGCGGATATGTGGGCGTGAGGCTCGATGCCCCCTGGCACCACCACCATTCCCTTGGCGTCGATCACACGGCCTGCCTCATCGGGCAGAGCGCCGGGAGCAGCGACCGCAACGATCTTTTCGCCTTGAATCGCAACGTCCCATTCACCAACTCCCATGGGAGTTACAACTTGTCCGCCTCTTATAACCAGGTCCAGCATTATCGCACTCTCCAATCATCCGTCATTTCGAGCATGCCTAGCCTCGATAACGGAGTTTAGCACATAGCCGGAGGCACGGTAATAGAAGGGAAAGTCAAGGGCAAAAAGGAGAAAGCCGGAAACGGTCTCGCTAATCGTCTCCGGCGTGAACATGCGCCGGCTGAGAATCTCCCGGTAGTTGGTCTTCCCAATCGGGCAGCAACTCTTTCTTGGTGGTGGGGAGCAACATGATGCTGATCACCCCAACCAGACTCAGGCCCAGAGACAGCGCCATGGTCGCATCGAAGTTACCGGTGAAATCCCGTAGTTGGCCGCCGATCAGGGCTCCGACGGCCATCCCCACACCGGCGCCCATCATCTGGTAGCCATAGGTTGTCCCGATGGGGCCGCTGCCGTAGTACTGCCGGTTGATTATGGGGAACGCGCTCATCTCTCCCCCGAAACCGATGCCGAAGAGTACGGCGAACAGATAGAAATGCCAGGCGTCTTGGGCGAAGAACAGCAGGACGATGGGCGCAACCTGCAGGAAGAAACACCCGGCCATCGCCGGTTTGCTTCCCATCTTATCGGCTATCACCGGCACCGCGAACCGGGTGATGGTGCTGGTGACGGATAGAGTCACGAATGCGCCGGCCGCCAGTCCCTTGGAGACACCCTCGTCTTCGGCCATGGCCACCAGGTACACCAGGATGATGGCGTGCCCGGCACAGCCCCAGAAGTGGATACCGATCAGGTTCCAAAAAGCGCCGGTCCGTTGGGCCTGTTTCAGGAACACTTTGGTGCGAATCCTGGCAATCTCTCCAGTCTGGACTGCTTTGATTGGCTCGTCCTCTGGCGCTCCGAGAGCCCGTACACCGATCTGGGCCGGCTCGTTGTAGAAGAACCGGACCATAATTAGGATGACCGTCCCGCCGACGATGCCGGGGATCCAGAAAGCTGCCCGCAACCCGTCGATACCGCCACCAAACAATTGAATGATCAACAGCATCACTGGCACCGCGACCAATGGGCCGATACCCTGCGATGACTGGAGCAGCCCCATNCCGGCGCCCAGGTGTTTTCGAAACCATAGCGTGACAGCGGCTGTTAGAGGGACCTGGAAGATGCCCATGGCGGCGCTGAGGATCACGCCAAAGAACAGGTAGAACTGCCACAGCTCGCGCATGAATCCGGTGAGCACCATGCCCACGATGAATAATACCGCGCCCAACCTCATAGTCCAGCGCACACCATAACGGTCGCCCAGCCAACCTGCGGGAGGGCCAAACATGCCGGAGACGATCCACTGGATAGCGAATCCCAGGCCCACGGCGCCGTAGCTCCATCCGAAGGAGTCAACCAGGCGTGGGATAAGGATGCTGGAGGAAGAGCGGAAAGACGAACTGAACAACCGCATGACGGCGGCCACCGCCACGATCACCCAGGCGTAATGAACCGGACGCCCGGCAACCACCAAGTTGGAAGATTCGAGGTTGAATTTCGCCATTCGATTCTAAATCTCGCGCACTAGTTCGGCTGCGCCCAAATCTGCCGCCGCTGCGTCACTGCGCGGAGCATCGGTCATTAGCTGTATACTAAAATAAGCGGAAAACTCAATACAGTCATCCAGAGACTATATAGCTTTGGGATGATATCTTATACTGCGGCCAAAATGAAGGGGATCTGACGGATAAAAATTGGCCCCGGAACCCTTCGGTGGAACCGACCGAAATTCCTGGGCCATTACGTTGACATTGTGCTGAATACTAGTATAATTGAGGTTTACTAGTGCTATGCTCCAAGTGACGAATTCGTTCACCAGACCTGTTTGTAGCCTCCCCCGGGATTTCCTTTCGCAGCATATACACGCGCCGTAGGCATACAGCCCCCCGGCCAATCTCGTCCACTCACGTTAAGGAGAATGGTAAATGGCTCTGTCTCCTGCTCTTAAAGGGCAACCTATGCAACTGCCCAGCGTCAAGACTTATGCTCAGATCCCTCAGATTATTGACGTCCCAAATCTGATTCAAAGCCAGATTCAGTCTTGGGATTGGATCAAGGCTGAGGGCTTAACTGAAGTATACCAAGAAATCTCTCCTATCGCCGATTACACCGGCAATAAATACGAGCTGCATTTCCTGGAACATTACTTCCGCGATCCCAAGTATTCGCCGCAGGAGAGCAAGGAACGGGAGATCACCTTTTCCCAGCCCCTCTACGTGAAAACCCGCCTGGTGATGAAATAGACGGGCGAGATCAAGGAACAAGAGATCTTCATGGGCGATATCCCCATGATGACTAACAACGGCACCTTCGTCATCAACGGCGCAGAGCGCGTGGTGGTGAGCCAGTTGGTCCGCTCGCCGGGGATCTATTTCGTCCTGGAACGTAACGCCATCAGCAACCGCAACCTCTGTTCTGCCAAGCTGATTCCGTCACGCGGCGCCTGGCTCGAGTTTGAGACCAGCTCCAAGGACATCATCTCGGTCAAAGTCGACCGCAAACGCAAGGTTTCCGCGTCCGTGTTTCTCCGCGCTCTGGGCGTGGCCGACGACGATACCATGATGGCCCTGTTCTCTGACATCGACACCGATGAGATTCACAACTACATGCAAACAACCTTGGACAAGGACCCTGTCCTTGAACCCAAGGACCTGAACTTCAAAGAGGACGACCTCCAATCGCTCTGGGAATGGCTCCACGAAGATAAAGACTTCGACGGCGACGCCGCACGGCGCATCGCGGCCGCCCAGATCGAGTTCTACCGCCGGCTGAGGCCGGGTGAACCGCCCAGCCTGGAGAACTCCCGGACCCTGATCCGGAACCTGTTCTTCGGTCCCCGACGGTATGACCTGGGCCGCGTTGGCCGTTATAAGCTGAACCGCAGGCTCGGACAAGCCACCAACAACGACCTGATGACACTCAGTTTGGAAGACGTTGTTTCTGTTATTCGGACCATGATCCGCATCAACCAAGGCGAAGGCCGTCCCGACGACATCGACCATCTGGGCAACCGCCGCGTCAGAGCGGTGGGCGAACTGGTCCAGAACCAGGTCCGCGTCGGACTGCTCCGCATGGAGCGCATGGTCAAAGAGAAGATGACTCTGGTGGACCCCGAAGCCGCTGCGCCGCAAGGGCTGGTCAACATCCGGCCGGTGGTCGCCGCAGTACGGGAATTCTTCGGCGGGTCCCAGCTATCCCAGTTCATGGACCAGACCAACCCTCTGGCTGAGTTGACCCACAAACGGCGTCTCTCGGCACTGGGCCCCGGTGGTCTATCCAGGGAACGGGCCGGATTCGACGTGCGGGATGTTCACTTCTCCCACTATGGCCGCATCTGCCCCATCGAGACCCCTGAAGGTCCCAACATCGGGCTGCTCAGTTCCTTGGCGTCCTTCGCCAGGATCAACCCATACGGCTTCATCGAGTCTCCTTATAGGAAGGTCTTTAAAAACCTGCCTCATGACTCTGATGATCTGAAAGGCCGGACTGTGACTCAGGCCGTCTTGGACCAAGACGGTAAAACCATCGTGGGCAAGGGCCGTGCCATCGGGGCCAACAAGATAAACGCACTGAAACAACTCCCCAAGGGTACGATCATTCCCGTTCAGCCCTTCGTCGCCCACGGTGATGACGAAGTCGTCTATCTGTCTGCGGACCAGGAAGAAGACTTCTACGTGGCCCAGGCGAATGCGCATCTGGACCACCTGAACCAGTTTGTTCAAGACCGAGTCGAACTCCGGGTAGGTGAGGAATACACCCAAGAACCGGCTGACCTGATCGACTACATGGACGTTTCGCCCATGCAGATCATGAGTGTGTCGGCCGCGCTCATCCCGTTCCTGGAGCATGATGACGCCAACCGGGCCCTCATGGGTTCCAACATGCAGCGACAGGCGGTGCCTCTATTGCGGCCCCAAGCGCCCGTGGTAGGCACCGGCATCGAGAGCCGCGTCGCCCGGGACAGCGGGCAATTGGTCCTGTCCGAGGTCAACGGTGTGGTGACATCAGTTACCGGCCGTGAGATCGTCGTGACCGATGAAGACGGAGAGCCGCACGTTCACCTCGTCATCAAGTTCTCCCGGACCAACCAGGGCACCTGCTTCGACCAGCGCCCCATCGCCACCAAGGGCGACGTGGTGGAGGTCGGCAGCGTGTTGGCCGACAGTTCCTCGACGGACCACGGCCAGCTGGCTCTGGGCCAGAACGTGCTGGTCGCCTTCATGTCCTGGGAAGGTTACAACTACGAAGACGCAATCATCGTCAGCGAGCGCCTCTACCGCGATGATTATTTCACCTCCATCCACATCGAAAAGCATGAGATGGAAGCCAGGGAGACCAAGCTGGGTCCCGAAGAGATCACCCGGGACATCCCCAACGTTGGGGAAACCAGTTTGCGCGACCTAGACGAACGGGGCATCATCCGTGTAGGGGCCGACGTTGGCCCTGGAGACATCCTCGTGGGCAAGGTCACTCCCAAGGGCGAGACCGAATTGACCGCGGAGGAAAAACTCCTGCGCGCCATCTTCGGAGAGAAATCCCGAGACGTTAAGGACACTTCTTTGCGCGTACCCCACGGGGAGCGTGGCAAGGTCATCGACGTCAAGGTACTGACCCGAGAAAACCATGACGACCTGTCTCCGGGCGTGAACGAGGCCGTCAGGGTTTGGATCGCCCAAACTCGCAAGATCTCCGTTGGCGACAAGATGGCCGGCCGCCACGGTAACAAAGGCGTGGTCGCCAGGATTCTGCCCGAAGAGGACATGCCCTACATGGCCGACGGCACGCCGGTGGACATCATCTTGAACCCCATCGGTGTTCCTTCACGGATGAACCTGGGCCAGGTGCTGGAAACCCACTTGGGTTGGGCCGCCCGCGGCCTGAACTTCCGCGCCAACACGCCCGTTTTCGACGGCGCCGGCGACCAGGCGATCGAAGACGCATTGGCCCGCGTTTGGTTCACCGAACAGGCAGGTGCGACCAGCATCGGACCGGCCGACGGCTCCCCGGAGGTTGACTACCCTCAGGTGGACCGCTGGCTGGAAGAGAAGGGCTACAACCCCACGGAGATATTCGACGAGAAGAAACTCGGCGCTGCTCAAGAAGCCTGTCTCCGGATGTGGCTCGTTGACGAAGCCGGTGTCGACGCCAAGGACATGTCCTTGGATGAACTGCGCAGGGCTGCCATAGATGTGCACCGCGAACGGCGCATCGCGCCGCCCACCTTCGGGAAGTTCGAACTCAGCGACGGACGGACCGGAGAGAACTTCGACCAACTGGTCACCGTGGGCAGCATCTATATCTTGAAGCTCATTCACTTGGTGGAAGACAAAATTCACGCGCGCTCCACTGGCCCCTACTCCATGATCACGCAGCAGCCGTTGGGCGGAAAGGCCCAGTTCGGCGGGCAGCGCTTCGGTGAGATGGAAGTCTGGGCGCTGGAGGCTTACAGCGCGGCATATAACCTACAAGAAGTACTGACGGTCAAGTCCGACGACGTCGCCGGACGCGTAAAGACCTATGAAGCGATAGTCAAGGGTGAACCCATCGGTCAGCCCGGCGTGCCGGAATCGTTCAACGTCCTGCTGAAGGAGCTCCAGAGCCTGGGACTGGCTGTTGAGCTTTTGAACGAGGAGAACCGAGGCCCGCTCACCCAAGGCATCTCAGATGAAACAGATCTATTCCAGGCGCTGGAGACGATTTAATGGTCAGGATGGTAGATAAGGCGGAAACTCCGGGGACGGGGACTAACTTCAATGCGATCCGCATCTCCATTGCATCCCCTGAACAGATACTCAATTGGTCTCATGGCGAAGTAACCAAGCCCGAGACCATCAATTACCGCACCCTTCGTCCCGAGAAAGACGGTCTCTTCTGTGAGCGGCTGTTCGGACCCACCAAGGACTGGGAGTGCTTCTGCGGCAAGTACAAGCGCATCCGCTACCGCGGCGTCATCTGCGACCGCTGCGGCGTTGAGGTCACCCGCTCCAAGGTGCGGCGTGAGCGCATGGGGCATATCCGCTTGGCCGCGCCCGTAGCCCACATCTGGTTCAGCAAGACCACGCCCAGCCGCCTTGGTTTGCTCTTGGACCTGTCCCCCAGAAACCTGGAAAGGGTGCTCTACTTCGCCCAGCACATCATCGTGACTGTGGACGAAGACGCACGTCTGGAAGCCATCGAACTGGAACAGGCCAAATTCGATCTGGAACTGAAGAAGGCGCGCCGGCAGGCTGAAGCCCGGACCGAGGCGCTGAAGGCACGGCTCGGTGGCGACGATACGCCCGACGACGCAGCAGAAGCGGCCGACGACGCTGATAGGAAAGACGTAGTCGAAGAGGCCGTCGCTGGAGTTGCTGAAGAGGCACCGGAAGGAGCCAATTATGACGCCGGGGAAGAAGATGCCGAGTCCGCTCCGCTAGAAATGCCCGCATTGGAGATGGATCCCATCGACATCCAGGCTGAGATTGACGCCGTAGCCGA
>NZVX01000084.1 GCA_002698265.1 Chloroflexota bacterium
AACTTGGGTGAAGTGAAAGTGTTGGACTTGAAAGCGAAATTCGAAAGCTGCCGTTGGGCCGGCTTCCCGCATTTCTCGCAATTGGCCGGGTCGTCCGACCGCGAAACCGAACGCATGACTTCAAAATCAAAATTGCAATCGGCGCAGTAATATTCATAGATGGGCATTGGGACCTCCTGAACTTAAATCCATTTTAAACCACCAGAAAAATAGGTGCCACGGTCATACGCAAGAAACAATCCCTTCACCCGCGCACGAGGGAAGGTTAGGTCCGACGAAATGGAGACTCTCGACATAGTCGGAGATGGGAGAGCCGTATCAAAAACTAGACTGGCTCTAAGAAACGAGACCTGTGCCGGGTAGAAGTCCCTAACCCTCTCCCGTTGTGACAGGAGAGGGGGCAATAGACTGAATCGGAAGACGTAATTCGGAGAAATCATGGCAAACACCATAGACGTAGCAATCATCGGAGGAGGCGCGGCAGGTTGCGCCGTCGCCTACTACCTAGCCCAGTCAGGGGTGAAATCGACCATCATCGAGCGTGATGGCGTCGGCAACCAGGCATCCGGGAACGCCGCCGGCGGGCTGAACCCTCTAACCGGTATCGGGATTCCAGGGCCCTTGGCCGCCTTTGGCTGGGAATGTTTCCAGCTCCACGCCGACCTGTACCAAAACCTCATGGACCAGTCCGGTATCGACTACCAGCACCGCACCGTGGCCAAGATCGACCTGGCGATGGAAGAGTCGGAGATCGACGGCCTTAAAGAGACTGCGGAACGAATGGATGCCGTGGAAGGTTTCGAAGCCCGCTGGCTGGAACCAGAAGACGTCGCCAAGCTTGAGCCAAGGATTGCGCCCGGTATCCTGGGCGGCATGTACGATCACGGGAACGCCGGAGTGGACAGCTACAAGCTGACCAACGCATTTGCGGCGGCGGCAACCGAGATGGGCGCCACCGTTCGCGTTGGGAATGTTCAAGGCCTGGAAGGAAACTCCGGGAAGATAGACCGGGTCATCTTGGAAGACGGCGAGATCTCCTGCGGGCAAGTGGTGATGGCCATGGGTCCGTGGTCGCGCCGGGCCGAGTCCTGGCTGAACATCTACATCCCCGTGGACCCGCTGAAGGGTGAGATTCTCCGTCTGGAACTTGAGGGAGACCGGATCAAATACGATATCTCCGGCGGCGGCGCGTCGATCTACCCCAAGCTGGACGGCCTGAACTGGTGCGGCACCACCGAGGACTGGAACGGCTTCGACCGCGAACCATCGGAGATAGTGGCCAAGGAGATTCGAAAGCGGTTGGCCCGGGTGTTCCCAGACCTGGCCGAGGCAAAGCTTGCGAAACACACCGCTTGTCTGCGACCAGTCACCCCAGACTGGCTGCCGGTACTGGGGCGGGCCTCCGGCTGGGAGAACGTCTACCTGGCAACCGGCGCAGGCAAGAAGGGCATCTTACTTGCGCCAGGAATCGGCCGTTCAGTAGCCGACCTGATGACAACCGGAGAGACCGTCCTGTCGGTCCACGGTTACTCCCCGGAACGCTTCGCAACGCAGATGGACTGAACGGCGAATAACGCCTATTCATCGGTCCGTCCGCTCATGGTGAGCTTGTCGAACCACTGCCTGAGCTAAACCTGGTTGTCCATCACAAGCATGACTTATGCGCATCCTTCGACAGGCTCAGAACGAGCGGGAACAACGCCGGGTCTCACCGAGGCAGCCTAGCTCCCGAAATTGGCGGTCAGACTGGTGTCTCCGGAAACGACAATCAGGCCATCGGCCATTGCTTTTTCGAGACTGAGACGGCCGTAAACCAGTAGGACGAACGTCTGTGTGTCGCATCCGAATATGGCGTCCGGGCGTTTGTCGCTGGCCGACTCCATAATCGCCATCTGACCGCCACCGGCAACGATGTCGTAACTACCTGGGACGCTTCCGGTCAGTTCGAACCTGAACCGCGCGGCCGCGGCCATTTTGGCCCCTGGATCGAATAACCTCCCGACCACGAACACGGGAAACATATCGATGATAGCCGGCAGACTCTCCGCCGACATTTCCGGCGCCGCCTCCAGACTGGACCGGATGTCCCACTCGTGGACGATCAATTCAGTTATCCGCAGGTTCAGGTAGGTCTCGATCGAGATGGTGCCGGCGGCGTGGTAGCAGAACTTGTCCTTATCCGCCTCCTTCACTTCGGCAAACACCGCATCGAACCTGACCCGGCTGTCGTTGTAGGCGGCCAATATCTCCCCGCCCAAACTCTCTTTGAAATCTATGGCTACCTGGGCGTTCGCCCGCAGCCGGGCCGCCATGTCGCCTACTCCGGCCGGAGGCATGCCCTCCGGAGCCGAGCCATCTCCCGCCAGACCCCTAACTATATTGGGCCCAAACCGATCGACGGCCCCTGTCAGATGGGCCACCACGTCCGAGACCTGCCAGGCGTCACAGGCGCTCTGGGTTGCCCAGGCCTCGGGCGACAACGTTTTGAGGTATTCCCCAATGCGCGCCGATTCATCTTTAACTAACTGGACCTTTTCCAAGACCGAACCCATTCGTTCATCTCCTAGGTGGGCGCCGGATATTCACCGGGTATGCTGCTGTAATCCGTTTTGCGTTGGCGGTATTATAATGGCCTTCCAGGTTTATAGAAATAAAAATTCTCGGGAGAGGCTAACTTTGGCATTAGGTTGGGCAATCATCGGCGCGGGGATGCATCCACACCTGAAACTCGCTCCGGCGATCGGACTGACCCCGGACGCCGAACTCATAGCAGTGCTGAGCCGTGACCAGGGGCGGGCCGACGCTTTCGCCGAGACCCACGGGGCCAAAGCAGGGTATTCCAAAATGGACGACCTGTTGGCCGACTCCCGCATCGACGCTGTATTCGTGGCCTCGCCCAACTCCGCCCACGTGGGACACACCGTTCAGGCCGCCAAGGCCGGGAAGCACGTGTTGTCGGAGAAACCGATGGCCACCTCGGTGGACGACGCCCTGGCCATGGTCCAGACCTGTAAGGCGAACGGAGTGAAACTGGGTCTGGGCTTCGAACTCCGCTTCCACCCTGCACACCTGCTGGCCAAGGACCTGGTTTCCCTAGGCAAGTTGGGCCGCATCCGGCTGCTACAGGGGCATTGGGGACGGGGGGAGCGGGGCGAACCCGAGCACCTGCCACGGTCCGGTCTGCGCGGATGGTGGGAAGACCCCGAGGCCATGGGCGGCGGATCGGTGATAATGGGCCTAGGTGTACACGTGTTCGACTTGGTCCGCTTCGTCATGGGCCAGGAAATCACAGAAGTCACGGCGATGACTGACACACAACCGCTGGAGCACATCGCCAGCATGTCACTGCGCCTGGATGACGGGACCATCGCCAACGTCAGTTGCGGCCGGATGCTGCCCGACACCTTGAACAACTTCACCGTTTACGGCACCGACGGCCGCTTCACCGGCACCGCCACCGTCTGGGAGGCCCGCATGGGCGATGTGGAGGTTGTGAGCGAAACGGTCAACCAGACCGAAAGCTGGGACTACGACTACCTGGCCAACTTCGTAGCCGAATTAACTGATTTCCAGGCCGCTTTGAAAGAAGACCGGGAGCCCGCCGCCACCGGGATCGACGGCCTAAGATCAACCGAGGTCAACTCAGCGGTCATTCAGTCTGCCAAGACCGGGCGGGCGGTTAAGATCGAGCATCGGGCAGTGAAATAGGCTTACCGGTGACCGCAGGTTGACGGTAAGCGGGGCCATTGCTACGATTCCCACGCCTACTACAGTGAAGAATTTAAGGACATTTGATATGACGACCACAGAGCGGACCCAGGCGCAAGGCGCGTTACGCGGCGTGCAGGTCTTGGACTTCGGCCAATACATCCCCGGACCCATGTTGGGCATGCTGCTGAGCGACCAAGGGGCTGATGTCATCAAGGTTGAACGGCCCGGCGGCGACCCGGCCCGCAATGAACCAGCCTTCGCCACCTGGAACCGGGGCAAGCGGTCGGTGGTCTTGGACCTGAAAACCCCCGAGGGCCAGGCCGCAGCCCAGGCACTGGCCAAGAAAGCCGACATCGTCATAGAGAATTACCGGCCCGGCGTGGCCAACCGCCTCGGCATCGGCTACCAGACCCTGACCAAAGACAACCCCCGGCTGCTGTATGTCTCCATCCCCGGCTTCGGTGAAGACAGCCCCCACCGCAACAAGCGCGGCTGGGAGGGCATCGTATCCGCCGCGACCGGGACCTATCAGCCTTATGACGACACCGAAGAGCCCTTGTTCTTGCCGTTGCCTACGGCCAGCACCTTCGCCGCTATCGTGGCTTCGGTATCGGTGACCATGGCCTTGGTGACCCGTGACCGCAACGGCAAAGGCCAGCGCATCGAAGTGCCCATGCACAGCGCCATGTTCTCGGCCATTGGACGCCATCTGGTCAAGTTATACGACATCAACCCGCCCGACCTGTTCGACCTGCCCCGGAACGTCATGTCCCATCAGTACATGTGTGCCGACGGCCGTTACTTCCAGTCCCACGGCATGTATCAGCGGTTCGTGAGCCAGCTAATGGCCGCCGCCAACCGTCCCGAGTGGATCGAAGACCTGGAAGACCTCTACGGCGCGGAAGTTGCGCCAGAGACAGTCGCAATGTGGAAGGACCGGTTCGAGAAGATGTTCATGGAGCGGACCGCCAAGGAATGGGAGGACGCCATCGCCGAGGCCAACGGTGTCGGCACCATCTGCAAAACCGTCGACGAATGGCTGGTCCACGAGCATGCCATCGCCGGGAAGATCGTCACAGAAGTCGATGACGCCCAATACGGCCGGATGAAACAACCGGGAGTCCAAGTGCGCCTGCGAGGGACACCCGGCGCCATCCAGGGGCGGGCCCCCACGTTGGGCGAGCACACTGCGGAGATTTTGGCGGAAGTTAATGACGGACCGGGACGGACCGTGACCTATCCAGAGGGTCAGGGCGTCGAAAACATCATGAGCGCCTTGGAAGGCATCCGAGTGCTGGACCTCTGCATCGTGTTGGCCGGCCCCACCTGCGGGAGGACCCTGGGTGAGTTCGGCGCGGAGGTCATCAAGATCGACGACCCGTCACGTCCTTACGACATTGCGGGAAACACCGACGTAAACCGCGGCAAGCGCAGCATCAACATAAACCTCAAGACCAAAGAGGGACTGGAAGTCTTCTACAAGCTCCTTGAGACTGCCGACGTGGTGGTAGAGAACAACCGCGCAAGCAGCCTGGCCCGGCTGGGGATCAGCTACGACGAGATGAAGAAGCGCAAGCCGGACATCATCCACGCCTCGCTGAACGCCTTTGGCTACGACGGCCCCTGGGCCGAACGCCCCGGTTGGGAGCAGTTGGCTCAAGCAACCAGTGGCATCCAAGTACGCCGCGGCGGCCGTGACTCTGCCCCTAAGTTGCTGCCTTATCCCATGAATGACTACGGCACCGGGCTAATGGGCGCTTATGCCGTGGCCCTAGCCGTCCACGAGCGCAACCGCACCGGCCAGGGACAGACCGTCAATAGCGGCCTGGCGCTAACCGCCGGACTACTGCAATCGCCCTATTTCCTGGACTACGAAGGTTACCAGCGAGACGAACCTGAGGGATTGGGAGTGCGTGGGTTCTCCGCCAAGTCCCGCCTCTACCGCGCCGCCGACGGGTGGCTGTACTTCCACTGTCCCAGCGACGAGGCGTGGAAACAGCTCACCGCTCTCTCTGAATTCTCCGGGTTGGACAACAGCGGCGATGACACGCTGACGAAATCTCTGGCGGAAGTGTTAGCCAGCAGGCCCCGGGAAGAATGGGAGAAGCTGATCAACCCCACCGGAGTCAGCGTGATTGCAAACCGGCAGGTAGCTGAATTCCGGGACGACGCAGACATCCGCAAAGCCGGTCTGATAGTTGGCCGGGACCATCCCGGTGTGGGCCAAGCCGATCACCTGGGCAGCGTGGCCAAACTCTCCGAGACCCCCATGCGTGTTGGGCGGCCCACTCCTTTGTTGGGAGCGGAGACCGATGAGATACTCATCGAGGCCGGCTATACAGGTGAGGAGATCGAGTCCATGAAGCTGTCCGGAGCAGTGGTCCAGCACCAGGTCTAGGGGCATCCCTTTGGAAGATATCTTCACACTCACGGCGCGCGAGGAAATTGAGATAGCCGTCAGGCTGGTACTGGCGGCCCTCTTTGGCGCTGCAGTGGGCTACCGCGGCCATCGGTATGGCAGTGGGTTTCGGCCTCTACATCGCCTCCATTGGCGGCACGGCGCTGATGTTAGCCATTCTTTACCTCTTCGCCCCGGCCAGGAACAGCGACCAAAAAGTTGGACACTCTCCGAATTCCCGCGTCCAGGTGAGTAGGCGCTCGCCGGGTACGTAGGGGTGGGTTTCTAACCCACCCTGACTGTGATGCAAAATCCTCCTTGGTTCCAACCCGTTAGGACACAGCGTTTTCTTGCTATNCCTGGAACACCATGCGTTTCAAAAAGAATGTGGGCATAGAACAGGGCAGGTTAGNAACTTGCCCNTACGGACGGCTTTTCCACGTTGTTCCTATATATCGCTGGTTCGGGAGGTTACAAATCAGTCCAACTTATGGAGTNTCTGTCGGCGTGGCATGGTATATCGTTGNTCCATTTTATGAACTGNCATTTCCAGGCCGTTCCTGTACATTCCNATANTCGACTGGCCACCATTGAAAATCAGTCTNATTTCTGAAGTAAATTGAGGATCTAAGCATGNAAACATATGNTCAGTTCTGCCCCGTGGCNAAAGCGGCGGAGATCTTCGCCGAGCGCTGGACGCCGNNGATCATCNGGGAGTTGTTGATGGGCAGCAAGAAGTTCGGTNANNTGGAGATCGGTATGNCCCACATACCCCNGTCTCTATNGACCCAGCGCCTGAGAANCCTCGAAGANGCCGGGGTGCTAACTTGGAAGATCGAAGGAACCAACGAACGGGCTGAATATCACCTGACTGAGGCTGGCGCTGAATTGATGGATGTCGTTAAGGGGTTGGGAGATTGGGGCCAAAAATGGGTGGATCACGACATAACCGCCGATGATGTGGACCCAAAGTTGTTGGTCTGGGACATGCACCGGCGGGTGACCGTAGACCTTCTCCCACCGGAAAGAGTGGTTGTCCAACTAACATTTTACGGCACCTACAAAGGGGATTTTTGGCTGGTGCTGAAGCGCCCTGAACCCTCAGTCTGTATGAATAACCCGGGATTCGATGTTGACGTCTTTGTTACCACTGACACCATCGCCATTCACAAAGTTTGGATGGGTATAGAGTCTTTGGCGGAATGTTTAGATGACGGCCGGATCGAATCCGACGGCCTTACCGCCCACGTCGACGCCTTTCTCCGATGGCTGAAGCTGAGCGACTTTGCAGGCGTGAAACCTGCCGGGATCTCCGCGTAGGAGGTCCGGTTTAACCGGCATCTCTGGTGATCGGTGGGAAGATGACCGAGATTTCATATGGCAGCCGCCGCTGGAACGTGCTAAACTGGCGCAACGCTTCTAGGCGTAACCTCAGGTAGAAGAGGTCCCTTTGCTCCGCATCTACAACACCTTGGCAAAACGGGTTGAAGAGATCCAGCCCACCACGCCAGGGGTCATCCAAATGTACACCTGCGGTCCCACTGTGTACCGCGACGCCCATATCGGGAACCTGCGCACTTACCTCATGGCCGATTGGGTCCGCCGTTCGCTGATACACAGCGGCATGCAGGTAACTCACATCAAGAACATCACCGACGTCGGTCACATGCGCCAAGAACTGGCCGAGACCGGCGGCGACAAGATGATAATGGCCGCTCTGGCCGAGGGCAAGACGATCCAGGAGATTGCTGACGTGTACGCCGGGCGGTTCTTCCGCGACGAAGTCCGCTTGAACATCATGGAAGCGACTGTATTCCCTTGGGCTAGCCACCACATCCCAGAGATGATTGCCATCAATGAAGCCTTAATTGCCAACGGGCATGCCTATGAGAAGGGCGGCAATCTTTATTTTGATGTTCCTTCGTTTGAAGGCTACGGCAAGCTTTCCAACAACGTCGGCGGAGACCTGTTGGAAGGCGTGCGGTCCGAAGCCGACCCGCTGAAACGCGACCCCAGAGATTTCACCCTCTGGAAGGCCGCCGAGCCGGGCCGGGACGTGAAATGGGATAGCCCCTGGGGCGCCGGATTCCCCGGCTGGCACATCGAATGTTCGGCCATGGCCTCCAAGTACCTGGGGGAGAGTTTCGACATCCACACCGGAGGTGTCGACAACGTCTTCCCACACCACGAAGACGAGATCGCCCAGAGCGAGGCTGCCTTCGGCCACCAGCACGTGAATTACTGGATCCACGCCCAGCATCTACTGGCCGACGGCGCCAAGATGGCCAAATCCGCCGGCAACGTCTTCCTCATCGAAGAGTTGATCGAGCGCGGGTTCTCGCCTCTTTCATTCCGTTACCTTTGCATGACCATCCTCTACCGCCACCGCATGAACTTCACTTTCACATCCCTTAAGGCCGCGGAAAAGGCACTGACCGGTCTGCGGGAGAGGATCTGGCTCTGGAGTAAAGAGCCGGAAACCAACGGACATACGGCGCAGGCCGATGGATACCGTCAACGGTTCTGGGATGCCGTCGAATCGGACCTCGACCTGCCGCGCGCCTTAGCCTTGACTTGGGAGATGGTCAGGTCAGAACTGCCGGGCCGCGCCAAGATGGACCTGCTGCTGGAATTCGACGAGATCTTCGGACTGGACCTGGATAAGGCCCCAGGCGAGAACGCGGTAGCCACCGGAATAGCCAAAACGCTGGAGATCCGGGGCGGACACCGAGAACAGTCGGACTACGCCACCGCAGATTCGCTACGCGGCCAGCTAGCCTCGGACGGCTATATCGTGCTCGACACGGCGGATGGCACGCGGGCACGCCCCAAGACTCCCCTGGAACTGCGTCAGGAGAAGTGGACCTCCGTATCGTCATCCAGGGAGGTTGAGTCATTTTTGGACCAGCCATCCGAGCTTGACTTCACATTTGTATTGAACGCCTACGGATATCCCAGCGACGTCAAGCGCTGTATCGAGGGAATGCTGAATCACACCGGCAGCCACTCGGTGGAAGCCATCGTCATCGACAACGGCTCCACGGACGGCACTGGGGAATTACTGGAAGACATGCTGGCTGAGCATCCGGAGCTCCGAGTGGTCCACTGCGATCACGTCATCGGCGACGCCGCCAGCAAGAACATCGGCCTGATGCAGAGCAGAGGGCGTAACATCGTCGTATTGGACGGTTCGGCGGAGATCACCGGGAATATCCTGGATTCCATCGCCGAGCAACTGAGCGACCCAACAGTTGGCATATTCGGTCCCTGGGGCCTCAGCACTCCTGACATGCAGCATTTCCACGAAGAGGTGGATAGCGGCGACTCCGACGCCATGCAGGCATATTGCATGGCCTTCCGCCGCGAAGAGGTCAACAATGTTGGCCTGATGCGCGAGTGCTTCCGTTTCTACCGGAACTTGGACATCGATTATTGCTTCCAGTTCAAGGACAAGGGGTTACGGGTGGTCGCCGACTCTACTTTACCCCTGGTCCGCCACGAGCACCGGCAATGGACGGAGCTGGACGACAACCAACGCGACGAACTGAGCAGGAAGAATTTCGGACGCTTCCTGAAGCGGTGGGGCAACCGGCCTGACCTGCTTCTGGCCGCCGACGCCGTGGGGTTCGAAAGCCACCAGCAGTTCCACCATTAAGCTGGGTTGGATCTGCCTGAGACCGCCTGCTCCCTCGAATTTAAGGATCAACTCGGTCTTTTCCGCCCTGCCTTCCCCTTGACTCCGTCGTTCGGCAACCAGAATTACGGGGTAAAATTACTAAATTTACCGGCGTTGGCGCCGGGCCGGACAACTAGATTTATTCGTTACGGCGCAACTTTACATAACGGATGCCGGTGATAGTTCACGAATTCGGTTTGGCAACTCCGAATCTCTGGCCAAAATCGACCGCCATAAAGGCCCTTCATTCAATCTCTGACATGCGATATTCTTCTTCTTCAATTATCCAATACTCAGACTTGACGCTGTGCCTGGCCGGTGCTAGATTCCGAGCAGGTTCAACAGTGAATTTCTTGCCCCCTGGCGCCGCCCGGCGGAGCGCCTAACCAATGTCCGAAATTGCCGAAAGACTATTGGCTGGCGAACAAAGGGCGCTATCAAGGTTAATCACCCTGTTGGAAAGGGGAGACCCGGCAGCCGCCGAAGCAATGAAGGTGGTAGACGGGCATACCGGAAGGGCTTATACGGTGGGAATCACCGGCCCTCCCGGCGCAGGAAAGAGCACCATCGTTGACCAACTGACGCAGTTGGTGCGGGAGACAGGCTCAACAGTAGGCATCATAGCTGTCGATCCCACCAGCCCTTTTAGTGGCGGCGCCATACTGGGCGACCGCATCCGAATGCAACGCCACTATCTGGATTCCGGGGTATACATCCGCAGCGTAGCAACCAGGGGTCAAGCGGGTGGCCTGCCCCGAATCGTCAAAAGCATGGTCCGGGCCCTCGATGCCGCCGGCACCGACCTGATACTGGTCGAGACCGTGGGCGTTGGGCAGACCGAACTAGGCATCATCAGCGTGGCGGACACTGTCTTGGTAGCGATGAATCCGGAGTCGGGCGACGCGATTCAGACACTGAAAGCCGGGGTGATGGAGATTGCCGACATATTCCTGGTAAACAAAGCGGACAGGGAGGGGGCAGACCAGATGGCCGGGGCCATCACGGGGATGCTCCACATGGCCGCAGCCAGTCCCGGGTGGAGCCCACCGGTGATGCTGACAACAGCTCAAACCGGGCAGGGAATCGAAGATCTTTGGGGTAAGATCCAGGACCACCGAGAATATCAAACCACCAGCGGCGACCTTGAGGCCCGCCGCGGAAGACAGCGCAGTGCGGAATTCTTAGAGGCAGTGGAAGAGGTGTTGGCGCAGCGTCTTCGCAACAGGGTGGAAAACGACCCCGACTTTATTGCTACTTTGGAGCAGGTAGCGGCGAAAGCGACTGATCCGTACTCCGCAGCCTTGGAGTACCTGGATTCATCTCTTTTTTCGGCAGACTGGCCTGAAACACCAAAGGCGTAACGCCCGTTAGTTGGCCTTAAACAATACGCCGGTGCGGCCGGGCAACTCCACTGGGCCTTCCCTGGGGAAACTCGCCCCTACAGCGGGGCCGGGGATCACTGAAATATCCGATTCACGGACGTGGAGATTCGTAATGTCAGTTCTAGGTGTTGATTTAAGGGCGTCCCCCAAAAAGCCCTCTTCCATCGCAGTATTAGATACCCAGTCCCATCTGACCGAGCTTGGCAGTTTCTACGAAGATAGCGAACTAACTAAGCTGGTGGACGACCTCCGGCCCGACCTGGTGGCCATTGGCGCCCCTCTGAACCTGCCTTCGGGTTTTTGTTGCTTGGACCAGACCTGCGATTGCCGGTTCTCGGTGTCCGACCGGAAGGGCCGACTGCTAGAGCTTCAATTGGCCAAGATGGGGATCAGTTGTTTCTACACCAACAAAGGTTCCATCATCAGGGACCTGATCTACCGCGGGATTCATCTGAGCGAAATACTCCGGGAATCGGGCCACGACGTGATTGAGGTGTACCCCCACGCCACCAAGATGTTGCTCTTCGGCGACAAGGTGCCACCAAAGAACAGCGCCATCAGCGTCAGTTACATGATCGGCCATCTCACACCCCTGGTTTCCGGTATGGAACGAGACGCTGACGACCTGGACCGGAATAGCTGCGATGCGATAATCAACGCCTACACCGGACAGCTTCACGCTCAATCTAAGACTGACGTATTGGGCGACCCTGAGGAGGGCATCCTAGTCCTGCCCAAGCTGCCGAACTAGACCGCCTCTGGTGGTCCAGTTGCAGGGTCCAATAGACACAAGAAAAGCCCACCCTTCTCGTAAAGGAAGGGTGGGCTTTTCGTTTGCTCTTAAGTTGCCGTTACTTGGAGTTACCGTCTCCGTTGCCCTGGTTGCCGCCCATACCCAGGAAATTGCCCAGCATGGAGGTGAATTCCATGGGGAAGATCCATTTGGTGGACGGGCTTTCGCCCAGGGATTTCAGCGTCTCAAAGTACTGAAGACTCATGGTGCGTCCGTCNGCGGTNCTTGCNATGCTGTTGATGCGTTCCAATGCGTCGCTAAAACCGTTCGCCCTGAGCACAGCTGCCTGCTGCTCGCCCTCAGCCCTCAGAATCTCCGATTGACGGCTGCCCTCAGCGGATAGGATCGCCGCCTGTTTCTCACCTTCGGCGACGTTGATCTGAGACTGCCTGGCGCCCTCGGACTCGGTGATCTCGGCGGTCTTGATCGCTTCCGCAGATTTCTCCCGTTCCATAGCTGCCTTTACACCGGGAGGCGGGTCGATCTCATTGATCTCCACCTGGGAAATCTTGACGCCCCAACGTTCGGTGACCTCGTCCATCCGCACCTGGAGAGCGTCCCTGATCCGTTCCCTTTCCGCCAGGGCTTCAGATAGCGTGGTGCCACCGATCACGGCCCTCAGTGTGGCGAAAGCCAGGTTCACCACGGCCAACTCAAAGTTCTGGACCTCCAGGACCGCTCGCTCGGCGTACTCCTCCATCACTCGGTAGTAGATGACGAAGTCCATGTCCACCACCACGTTGTCGGCGGTGATGTATTTCTGGGTGGGGACCCGGGTCACCCGCTCCCTCAGATCTACCTTTGTCCCGTGGTAGACGAAGGGCATCAGGAAATGCAGTCCGGACCGGCGCGTGCCGGTGAACGTTCCGAACTTTTGCACGACCAATCTTTGGTACTGCTGTACGAGTATCAGACCGAATGCCATGTTCTCCTCCCTTCTTGCCGGGCGTTGAAATGAGTTACGAGTTGCCCAGATGTATCACGGATTTTCTTGGGATTCTGGATATTTCTGTCGGAAAACCGTCAAAATCAGGCCGTCCACACTTCTGACTTCAACCGGTTCTCCGATTTGAATCAAACTATCATCTTCACTTATTGCTGTCCAGGTTTCGTTGCCCACCAGAACGATTCCCCTGGGCGTGAGTTCACCGGTGACCCGGCCCCTCATCCCGGTCAAGGCAGACGCCTTCTCCGGAGGTCCCTGCTTTCTAGACTGGTAGGCCAGACCAACTACATACACCAGGGTCAGGGCGGCGACACCTCCGGTCCCTGACAACAGCCAACGACTCACGCCGATGGACGGCATGGTTGGAGACGAGTCTCCGAATTGGGTGAATAGTATCAAGCCACCCACCATTAGACTGACGATGGCCCCCACGCCCAATATCCCAAACCCAGCCACCACCACTTCCAGAACTATCAGCACCGAGGCCAGGACGATAAACACCACCCCGGCCCAATTGACCGGCAGGTTGCCCAGGGCCAAGAAGGCCAGCAACAGGCAGATCACCCCTACAACTCCGGGTGCGATCAGCCCGGGATTGAACATCTCCACCACGATCCCCAGCCCGCCAACGGTCAGCAAAATGAAGGACACATTGGGATCGGAGATGAACTCCAAGAAGTGCTCCAAGATATTCTTCTCTAGGGTGCGAATCTCCAGCCCTTCGGTCTCCACCACAACCAATCCCAAAGCTGTATCGGCGGTAAGCCCGTCCAACTGTTCCAGCAAGTCGCCTAGGTCCTCGGCTATCAGGTCCACCACGTTGTCGGCCAACGCTTCTTGAGCTGAATAAGATGCCGCGGACCGGACGGTCTCTTCCAGTTTATCTTCGTTACGGCCTCGCGTCTGCGCGATGCTCCTGATAAATGCCGCAGCGTCGTTCTCCACCTTGCTGGCGAGAGTGTCGTCCAGGTCCTCGCCGGTGGCGGATATGGGAGTGGCGGCGCCGATGTTGGTACCAGGGGACATCACCGCGAAGTTTCCCGCCGCTGTAATGAATGTTCCCGCCGAGCCGGCCCTGGCGCCCTTGGGCGAAACGTAGACCGCCACGGGGACCGGCGACTCCAGCAGCAATTCAACGATCTCTCTGGTCGAACTAAGCAGTCCCCCAGGCGTATCGAGTTGAATTATGAGGAGTTCAGCGCCATCTTCCTCGGCTTGGTCGATGGCCCGGGAGATGAAACTCTCTCTCACCGAGTTAATGATCCCATCGACGGTCATGACCAGGGCATGGGGAGAATTCGGCCCCTGGGCGCGGGCCAGCACCGGCCCCAGCATGCCAGTAATCAGCATGCCCAAGAAAATAACAACCAGGGTGAGACGGACCATTCGGAGCCGCTGGGTCATAAGATCCACCGTCGAGGTTCGAGGCCCTTTAAACGTTTGAAGTTGTTATCGGCTGGGCTAGACTGGAGTCCCGGTTTCAGCCATCGAGGCTTCGGGCGAAAATTCCTCCGCCGGCTCGGGGACGAAAATCTCCGTTGGCCCAGACGGTTTTGCCATTCGCGCCAGCAGCGGGTTCACCAATCGTAGAACACTGCCAAGGGTCGGGTGGCCCATGATTTTCCCAATCATTGAGCTATGCCAATCGAAAAACACATCCGGAGAAGCGGCCAGCTCCGAGACAAAGCCGTTCTTGCCGGCCTGGCAGATCAGGGAACTGATATGACTGTCCCCCAAGAATTCGAACACCCGGCGAGCGGAGTATCCGACTTCCAATTCATTGGATAAGAGGCTCTTCCACTCTTTCTGATAGGTAGCTAATCGGTTGGCGGAGAGTTGATCCTCTCGCAGGGCCTGCTGCAGAGTTTCCGAAGCGACTTCGCTGGCCATCAGGGAGTAGAAGATACCGCCTCCGGTTGTCGGCTTCACATGTCCGGCGGCATCTCCCACCACCACCACCCGGTTGGCGTAGGTCTTACGCAGGGGCCGCAGGGGGATGCCCCAGCAGGACGGTTTGTCCACCAGTTCCGTGATCTTCCCCTCCATCTGTCTAGCGGAGACGAAATTGGCGAACCGTTCCGGCGCGTTCTTGCGCACCAGCAATCCAGCCAGGGCGTAGCCTGGCTGAGTCGGCACCAGCCAGGCGAAGAACCCGGGGGCCACGTCGCGTCCCAGATACACTTCAACCTCGTCGACGCCGTCGGTCTGCACTAGCGCTTGGACTCCCACCACATAATCGGAGGGTTCGCCCAAGCCCAATTGGCGGTTCAATTGAGAGCCGAACCCGGTCGCCAGAACCAACGATCTGGCATCAGTTGTCCCGCTTTCGGTTACCACCGACACCCGGTCTTTACATTGGTCCAAGCGGACCACTCGATGGCCCAATCGATACTCAGCGCCTGCTTCCGTGGCCCGGTCGGCAAATGACGATACATAAGCCACGCGGTTGACCACCCTCGCCACTGGGCTGGGGGTCTCAAACCTGACAACCTCGCTGGAGGGGGCGATCACACTGGCGGCGCTGATATCGCGGTACACCAGACCGGGGTCTATTGGGTAACGGCGAAAACATTCCTCACCGACCAGTCCGGTGCAGAGTTTGTCTCCGATGTTTTCTCTGGAGTCGATCACTGTAACGCCGTAACCCTGGGATGCCAGGGAGAGGGCGGCGTTATTGCCGGCTGGGCCGGCGCCCACCACTATCACGTCCTGCAAATTGAGCGTACCTCTAGATGACCCCGTGTCCGGGGCCGGTTGCTACGCGGCGATTATACTCCCAGGCCACACCTTGGGTCATACAAAGTCGCAGGCCAGTTCAACAGTTATTGTAAACCTGCCGGGGCTCAAAACCGGGGTGTTTCTGGCGGATTTTCACGCCTTGACAACGTCTAGGCCTGGTGTATAATTTTGCCAAACCAATAATTGGTCAGACCACTTTGCGACCGGCGGGATTCTTCCCTTGACCATGCAGTCAGAATTGCAGAACCTAGACGGCCAGCGGCTCCACGAGGCTATCGTGGAGCGGTTCCACGCCTTGATCAAACAGGGTTCTCTTGAGCATGGGTCCAAATTGCCGGCGGAGCGGGTGCTGGCCGAACAATTGAAGGTAGGCCGCGGCTCTGTCAGAGAGGCCATCAGGACGCTGGAACTCCAGGGACTGGCCGTGAGCAAGCACGGATCAGGCACCTTCATCAACACCCAGAGTCTGGACGCGGTAACGACGCTGATGACTTCGTCTTTCGGGACGAGTGAGGCCCAGCTCCATGACATCTTCGAAGTCCGACACCTACTTGAACCCCAACTGGCGGCACTGGCGGCAAAACGGGCCACACTTGAAGACGTGGCCCGGCTTTCGGCCATCTTGGTTGAACAACAGCGCCAGATCATGGAGGGTGAAACCGGCGTTGACGCCGACACCGAATTTCACTTTGCGCTGGCCACGGCCACGCATAATACGGCGCTGGTCAAAGTGGTGAGCGCTGTTGAAGACGTGTTGCGCCAATCACGGGACCAATCTTTGCAACAGCCAGGCCGGCCCCAGCGGTCTTTGGACTCCCATCGTCAGATATTGGAAATGATCCAGGCGGGAGACCATCTGGGTGCACGATCGGCCATGGAACATCATCTAACGGCGGTGGAGCCATCCGCGGTCTACCCCGCCGGGGCAACACCGAATAGCGATAACCTGATAACAACAAGCTGAGGAGGATACCTATGGCTACCCGAGCTGTGGAAGTGGTATACCGGGGCATATTCCAGCGGACTCTGGCCCGGAACATCGTCCGAAACATAGTTTTCGCCGCCCGGAAAGACGGCAAGATAGGCACGGCCTTTGGCCGTTACAGCGACTCTCCCGAAAGGAATGGCATCCCAGCCAAGCAGTTCGCGATCGTTTGCGACACGGCGCTGGAACTTGAGGAGAGTTTGGCCGTTTACGAAGCCACAAACGTTGATGTCACGATCAACGTCGACGATGCCATGTGCAAGGGCATCGAGTCTTGGGCGTGGTACGGTCTACAGCCCATCAACGAGTTGACCAATTCAGGCGGCACCCTGATCGTGACCTCCCGTCAGGATGCTGATTCCTTGCTGGAAGACATCCACCAGAAGGACACACCATACGACCTGGCCATCATTCCCAGCACCGTGAGTTTCTCCGGTCTCTGGGTCTACAAAGACGACCACACCGACATGCGGATCCTGGGCACACTTTGTAAGGTCTGCCCCGATCTGGTCAGTCTGGAGGCCATGCTGGAATCGATCCAAGAGCAAACCGGCAGCGGCACTAAGGTCGCCTCGGTCCAAAAGGCATTTGACCGGACCGTAACCCGGGCCGTGGAACCCGGCGAGGGCAACACCGAGACCCCGTTCAGCTTCGACATGCCTGGTTGGAAGACCATGGAAGAGGGCCTTGTCATCCGCGCCCTTCCCCAGGGTGCTGGGTACGGAGGCGGCGACGAAGGTTACGTCCCCGGCCGCAGCGAAGTGTTCAAGAAGTGGAGCACCCGGTCCATGCGGCCGGTCATTAACTTCGAGACCTGTATCAAATGCACTCTCTGTTGGCTGCAGTGCCCCGACACCTGTTTCGACGTGACCCCGGACGGCCTGTATGACGCCAACATGGAGTCATGCTGCGGCTGCGGCGTCTGCGAAGCGGTGTGTCCCGTGCCCGACTGCGTGACCATGGTCAGCGAGTCGCAATTCAATGACAACGACAGCCAGTGGGAAGCCTGGCAAAAAGACAAAGACGGCTACAACAAGTGGATGACGGTACTAGTTGAGAAACAGAAGTCAGAAACCAGGACCCATGGCTTTCACCACGTCGGCGGATATGCCGACGAAATCAACGAGATGGAGGAAGCCTAATGGCCACCGTAAAGCCAAAGCCATACGCAGAGTCTAAAGAGGAACTTATCAGCGGTAGTGAGGCCATCGGCATCGCCTGTGCCCTCGCCGACGTTGACGTGATCACCGCTTATCCCATTCGGCCCTATGACACCGTGATGCAATATGTGTCCCGCCTCAAGGCCGACGGCAATTTCGACTTCGATTTCATCGTCGCCGAGAGCGAGCACTCCCAGTTTGAGATCGTGAAACACGCGTCCGCCGTGGGCGCCCGTACCTTTACCGGCTCCAGTGGCGTGGGCTGGTTCTACGCCTTTGAAGCCATAACCGTCACCGCCGGGCTTCGGATGCCCGTGGTGGCGATGGTCGGCAACCGCGCGCTGGACGACCCTGGCGCCTTCGGGGTTGAGCACAACGATGCGATGGCCGTCCGCGACCTGGGTTGGCACCTCTACTGGGTGGCGACGGCCCAAGAGGCACTGGACATGGCGCTGATCGCGTGGAAAGTGGCGGAAGACCCCCGGGTCCTGCTGCCCTTTGCCCTCAGTTGCGACGGCTCATTCCTGACGCACTCACAGGCGATCGTGCAGGTCCCGTCCCAAGACCAGGTGGACAGATTCCTGCCCAGTTACCAGCGCGGCACGCTGCAACTTCACCCCGACAACCCCATCACCGTGGCCCCTCAGGTGAACGAAGACTGGCTGATGGAGATCCGGAAGCAGACCGACGAAGCGATGCGCCGAACGTCAGACGTGATCAAAGAGGCTTACGACGAGTTCCGGGAGATATTCGGGCGGGGCGACCCCAGCCCGTTCATAGAAGAGTATATGTGCGACGACGCGGAGATCATCCTGGTTGGAATGGGCACCCTCGCCATGCCGACCAGGGTAGCCGTCCGCCGCATGCGGGAAGCCGGGGAAAAGGTCGGATTCCTGCGGATCAAGTTCTTCCGGCCCTTCCCGGCCGAAGAAATACGGGCCGTTCTGGGCAAGGCCAAGGGCGTGGCGGTCATCGACCGCGACTACTCCTACGGCTCTCCGTCTTTCGGCGGGGTCCTGTTCCACGAGCTGCGGTCTACCCTGTACACGCTGGATGACCGGCCCTTGATGTTGAACTTCATCGCAGGGCTGGGTGGCCGGGAAATCAAGGTAGGCGACATAGGTCAGATGGTAGAAACCACCCAGACAGCCATCGACACTGGTAAAATCGAACAAGAGACCACCTGGGTCTCGGTAAGGGAGTAAACATAATGGCTACTGTGCAAGACCTTCCCCAGATCAGGGGAGTTAAGAATATCCCGGTGGAGGAGTTCTACTCTTCCGGGCACCGGACCTGCCAAGGCTGCGAATCAGCCTTGGTGATGCGGCTGATGATCAAAGCCGCGGGACAACGGACCATCGTGTTGGGCAGCACCGGCTGCATGTACGTGGCCAACACCACCTATTACAGCACCCCTTGGGTAGTGCCGTGGATGCACACTCAGCTCGGCTCTGCGGGCTCTGCCGCCACCGGCACTGCCGCAGGTCTGAATTCCATGATGCGCAAGGGCAAGATGACGCAAGAACCCATCAACGTCATCGCATTCTGCGGCGACGGCGGCGGAGTGGACATGGGCCTTTCAGCCTTGTCCGCAGCTTTGCAGCACGATGAGTACAACCTTCTGATCATCTGCTACGACAATGAGTCCTACGCCAACACCGACATCCAGGTATCGGGAAGCTCTCCTTGGGGCGCCAACTCCACGTTCAGCCCTCCGGGCTCTGAGATCCGGAACATGAACACCCGCTGGAAGAAGAACATGGCGCCGATGTTGGCGGTGGGACACCCGGACATGAAGTACGTGGCCACAGCCTGCGCTTCTTACGGGTTGGACTTCAACAACAAGGTGCGCCGCGCTCTGACCTCCGGCGGGCCCACTTTCATCCACTGCATCGACCCCTGCCCCAAGGGCTGGGATTATGATCCCAAGTACTCTCACGAATTGGGGATGCTGGCCATCGAGACCGGCCTGTGGATCCAATATGAGATCATCGACGGAGAGTTGACGCTCAATGGACCCAGCCGTGCCATCGCCAAGGGTATTCGCAAGCGGAAGCCCGTGGAAGAGTACCTGATGCGCCAAGGCCGCTTTGCGCATTTCTTGCCTGAGGACATCAAGAAGTTCCAGGACAAGATCGAAGAGACTTGGGAGAAGTGGTGGATCCCCGGCCTGATCCCCATAACCCCCAGCCAAGAGTAGTGATGCTCGCCGCAGATACCTGCCGGTAGACCAGCGCTTATCAACAAGAGGCAGACTGATGTCCGCCTCTTGTTTTGGTTTGTAAAACCGAAGGTGTTGGCGAGTTCGTTTTGGCGGGGTGCCGTGCCTGACCTTGAATCACGCCTGTCTTGTTCCCTGATATTCTATATGGCTAATATTAGTTATCAGTTAGTAGGATACCGGGGAAGATTTACTCCGATATGGTGGAGTCACGGACGGCAAGCACGACGCGAGCCATCTCCTTCCTCTACACGCTGGATATGGCCCGGTTAGCGCCGTATCTGGTCTTCGTGGTGAGCTTGGCGGTTTACTTGGCAACGCTGGCGCCGACGGTTTACCGGCTAGACATCGCGGAATTAAGCGCCGCCGCCTATAACCTCGGAGTCCCACACGCCACCGGCTACCCCTTTACATGCTCTTGGGTAAAACATTTACCTATCTGCCCGTCGGCGATGTCGGCTACCGACTTAATCTGATGGCGGCCGTGTTCGCGGCGGGTGCAGTAACGGTATTCTTTCAACTGATCCTTCTCGTTACTAAGCGGACCACCACCTCATTTGCCGTTGCCTGCTCATTGGCTTTCTCCTACTACTTTTGGGCCAGCGCGGTTGTCGCAGAGGCCTACACCCTGCACGTTTTCCTGACAGGACTAACGATCCACCTGCTGGTCAAGTGGGATAAGAGTCAGGGCAACCGGCTGCTGTTCGCCGCATTGTTGGCCTGGGGTCTTAGTTTCGGGAATCATATGTCCACAATGTTGAAGGGCCCAGCGGTGGCGTTTTTGATTCTTCGGGGATTACAGCAAAATCGCATCTCCGCCGCCACAATCCTGCAGGCGGTGCCGGCGTTTGTCTTGCCGCTTACGCTCTACCTCTACCTCCCCTGGAGGTACTCGGCTGACGCCCTCCTTTACGCAATTAGCCATTCCGACAGTTTCGGCCTTGGCCCAAGTCGACCACACGACGATCGGTGGCATGTGGGAGACCTTAACCGCATAGCAATTCGAGTCATTGATATTCGCCTACAGGTGGGGAAGTAACCGGGAAGAGGCCGGAGGAATCGCGCTTGAAAGAAGAAGGGACGGACTTAGTCCGCCCCTTCTTCTTTTGGGTGTTCAATTAAAGGCACCAACTTTCGATTCTGTCATCCTGAGGAGCGCCATAGGCCGACGAAGAATCTGCCAATCCTCACATTAGCAGAACATTCGCTTCGCTCGCGGTGACAATACAGTGTTTCCGTTCACAATGCCGTGTTGGCGTCTCCATTGAATAATCCGCCAACACTTGCCACCACCACCGGTTCGCGTTAGAGTAGGTTCGATTTTGACCTCACTTCAGTATCTTCGATTGTAATGTGATGTTTTGTCCTGGTTAGGGCATACGGCCGACGACTCTACGACGATTTAGGAGGACCCGATGGCAAACGAACCCATCAATCTTTACGACTATGAAGCCAGGGCGAATCTGGCATTGCCCCACGATACCTGGGACTTTATTGATGCCGGCGCCATGGACGAATTCACAACCAAGCGCAACCGAAGCGCGTTTGACCAGTTGACCCTGCGCCCGCGGTTCATGCGAAGCGTGGAAGAGCGAAAGATCTCGACAACCATGCTGGGGGAGGACCTGAGCTTTCCGGTCTTTGTCTGTCCCGCCGGCAGCCACGGGGTAGCCCATCCCGACGCCGAAGTCGCCACCGCCAGGGCCGCCGGCCGGTCCAACACTCTGATGATGCTCAGCACTTCGTCCAACTGTAGTATGGAAGAAGTTGCCGAAGCCGCCACAGGGCCCCTCTGGTTCCAACTTTATCACCGCGGCGCGGCTCTCACCGAGATGTTGGTGCACCGTGCCGAAGAAGCAGGTTTCAAGGCCATCGTATTGACGGTCGACACTCCCGTTCCCAGTCCCAAAGAGCGGGACTTACGCAACCAGTTCGAGCGCAAACTGGAGCTGGGCAACTTCCGGGACCTGGGCCTGGCCCAAAATGAGATCAGCGGCACCGACGAGACCCCGGGCTGGGACGTCTCCCGGGCCGACCCGATCACCTGGAACGACCTGGAATGGCTCCGGGGCCTGACCTCCCTGCCCCTGGTGCTGAAGGGAGTCCGGGTCGCCGAAGACGCCAAGATCGCCGCCGACATGGGGGTTGAAGGCATATTAGTATCCACCCACGGCGGACGGCAGTTGGATCAGACCATGGGTGCCATCGAGATGGTCCCCGAGATCGTCGAAGCCGTAAACGGCAACTGCGAGGTATACCTGGACTCCGGCGTGCGCCGTGGCAGCGATGTGCTGAAAGCCCTCGCGATGGGCGTAAAGGCCGTGGGCATCGGCCGACCCCTGTTCTGGGGTCTGGCCACCGAGGGCGAAGACGGTGTTCACAACATCTTGGAGCTGCTTCGGGAAGAGGTAGGCAGGGTCATGGACTTCTGCGGCCAGAGCGATGTGGCCAACCTGGAGTCGGGCCTGCTCAACATTCCCAACAACTGGGGACGGGGTACGGTCTCTCCGTAGATTAAGAATCGATCATCGGGCTACAAAAAGGGGGCACGACAAACTCGTGCTCCCTTATTTTTGTTTCAACAGGCCCAGACCACTCTCCATCGCTTCGGCCCAAACCGGAGAGCCAACCGCGTCCGGCAAGGCGGTCGGTGTCCTCGGAGGAGCGTCACGCTCCCCCAAAGGCAATTGCCACCAACCCACATCGTGCCATCTGACTAGCTTGTGCCCCACGTCGCGGTAGATTCCAATCGGCTTAAAACCCAGGGATTCATGGAGGCCGACACTGGCCGGATTAGGCAGGGTTATCCCAGCGAACGCGTTAACGGGATCCCAAAGCGTTATTGACAGGAGCGGACCAAATTTCCAACCTTGGACCCGCCCTTAAACCGGCCACTCCTGGCGATTGTAGGCGGCTTCCCAGAACATGAACTCGTAGCGGCTGCTGGTCATGAAGGCTTGTCTCATGGCTTCCAACTCCGTGGGTCCGGCGTCCTCGGCCATCTGGTCGACGAACCCCCGCCAAGCTTCCACGCTCCCTTCGAGCAGTCCTTGGACGTAGAAGCTGGTCCAAAGTCCATAGAGCGGGTGCTCCGACTGTCCTACTTCGTCCTTCAGCAGGTGGTAGGTCCAGGGACAGGGCAGCAGAGCGGCGGCGGCGGGACCGAGGCCGTGCAACGACACCGTCTGCAGCATGTGGTCCACGTAGGCGGTGTTGACCGGCGAGCGTACCGCGCTTTCGGCGTCTAAGATGGTCAGGCCAGCCGCTTCAAAGAGCTTATGGTGCAGCGGGCGCTCCACTGGAGTCATCACGCGGTGGGCCAGGTCTTCAAATGTCTGGGAATCAGGGGCTTTAGCCAAGGCCATAGCCACGGTTCGCCCGAATCCCTCCAGGTACAGGTAGTCCTGGGCCAGATAGTACTGAAATGTCTCCAATGGCAGTGTGCCGTCCTTGATCTCTTTGAGAAACGGATGGTCAAAGATCCGGCGCCAGATGGGCTCGGCCTCGTGTCTGAGCTGTTCGCTGAAACTGGGCATCACCGGCCCGTCTTATCCAGTTCCTGTTGCCTCAGTTCCACCCGGCGAATCTTGCCGCTGACGGTCTTGGGCAGCTCGGTTACGAACTCAACCACCCTGGGGTATTTGTAGGGGGCGGTGGCGTTCTTGACGTGGTCTTGCAGACTGACGATCAACTCGTCGGACGCCACGTATTCGGGTGCCAAAATGACGAAGGCTTTGACCACATCGCCCCGGACTGGGTCCGGACTGGCCACCACCGCCGACTCAGCGACGGCGGGGTGCTCGATCAGGGCGCTTTCTACTTCGAAGGGGCCGATGCGGTAGCCGGCGGAGATGATCACGTCGTCAGCACGGCCCACGAACCAGAAGTAGCCGTCTTCGTCTTTATAGGCCTTGTCGCCGGTCAGGTACCAGTCGCCGACGAACGATCGGTCCATGGCCTCTTGGTCCTTCCAGTATTCTTGGAAAAGTCCCACCGGGCGTTCGGGCTTGATCTTTACTGCGATCTGGCCTTCCTCTCCTGCTGGCACCTCCAACCCGTCCTCGTTTACAACTCCGATGGTGAACCCAGGGGTCGGCTTGCCCATTGAGCCGGGACGGACCTCATTGCAACGGAAGTTTCCCACCAACAGCACTGTCTCAGTCTGGCCGTAGCCGTCGTAGATGACATGGCCGGTGCCATCCTCCCACTGCTTCATGACCTCGGGATTCAGGGGCTCTCCCGCGCCGGTGCAATGGCGCAGATTATCCAGGTTGTATTTGCTCAGGTCCTCCAGCACCAGCATGCGGTAGGCGGTTGGAGGCGCGCAGAACCCAGTGGCGCCGTGTTTCTCCAGCAGGCTCAGCGTCAGCGGGGCGTCGAAGCGGCCGCGGGCGTCGTGTTGCATCACAGCCGCGCCAAGTGTCCATTGGCCGAACAGCTTCCCATAGGCAGCCTTGGCCCAGCCGGTGTCCGACAGCGTCCACAGGAGGTCAGTTGAATTCAGGTCGTGCCAATATTTCGCCGAGATTGTGTGACCGATGGCGCAAGACGCCTGGGTGTGAAGCACCATCTTCGGATAGCCCACGGTCCCCGAGGTGAAGTAGATCAGCAAGGGGTCGTCGCTGCGCGTGCTCTCAACGTTCTCCAGGACGGACGACGCCCCAGCCATATGCTCATCATATGAAATCCAACCCCGCTTCTCGCCCTTCACCACCACCAGGTGTTTCAGAGTCGGACAGCCCCCGGTCGCCTCATCAACCTTGCCCGTGTTCTCTTCATCGGTGATGACCATCACGGCCTCGGCGGTGTTGATCCGGTACTCGATATCCTTGGGGGTGAGCAGCGTGGTACCCGGCATGGGCAGAACGCCCAGCTTCATCAGACCCAGCATGATTACATACCACTCGGGTATCCGTGGCAGCATGATGAACACCCGGTCGCCTTTCTTGACGCCGATCTCCCGCAGAGAGTTGGCGCACTTGTTGGACAGAATCTTCAGGTCCCAGAAGGTATGGTGCTGGACGTTCTCGCCGCTGGAGTCAACCGAAAGCAGCGCCAGCTTGGTGCGGTCCTCGGCCCATTTGTCCACCACGTCGGTCCCAAAGTTGAAATACTCGGGCACCTCTAGGCGCTCATTGGCGTAAGCGAGCTCGTAGTCCGGCATGTTGGTGGCAACGTCTTTCATAGGTCCTTCCTAGCCGTGAATGATTGCCGGGCTATTCTACACGCTGCGCTGGGCCTGGGGAAGTTTGCGAAAAGTTGCCAAACCAGGGGCCATGGGTATAATTCCGTCCAATAAACGACTAAACGACGGCTCGAGGAGATAGCACATGGCTGGAAGTCTGGACGGCAAGACAGCTCTGGTCACCGGCGGAGGGTCGGGCATCGGCCGGGCCGCTTCTCTGGTCTACGCCAGGGACGGCGCACGGGTAGTGGTCGCCGATGTAAATGTAGAGGGAGGAGAGGAGACGGTGCAGCAGATCAAAGAAGCCGGTGGAGAAGCTATCTTGGTCCACGCCGACGTTGCCAGTCCGGATGACACCCAGGACATGGTGGCCCAGGCGGTGGAGGCCTTCGGCAGTCTGGATTGCGCCTTCAACAACGCCGGCATCTCCGGAGGGAGGGACCGCCTGCTCACCGCCGACTACCGGGAAGAGGACTGGGACCGGGTGATCAGCATCAACCTGAAGGGCGTGTGGCTCTGCATGAAGGCCGAGATTCCCCAGATGGTGAAGCAGGGCTGCGGGGCCATCGTGAACACTGCCTCCATCGCGGGACTGACCGGTCTATCTGGGACCGTGGCCTACGTCGCCGCCAAGCACGGGGTGGCCGGGATCACCAAGGCGGCGGCCCTCGAATACGCCAAGTCGGGAATACGGGTGAACGCCGTTTGCCCCGGCTACATCCAGACACCGATGGTCCAGAGTATCTTCGTCGAGAACGAAGGATACGAAGAACGCGTGGCTTCGCGGCACCCCATCGGGCGGCTGGGTGAATCGTCTGAGATCGCCGAGGCTGTTTTGTGGCTGTCTTCGGACGCCGCATCGTTCGTCACCGGACATAGCATGCCGGTGGACGGCGGCTACATGGCCCAATAAGCTTGTATCAAGCAGCGGTTGCGATACATATCATATCGGCGGTGGTCTGGGTCGGTGGGATGTTGTTCCTGGTGATGGTGATGCTTCCCGTCGCCCGGAAGGCAATGCAAGCAGAGGGACCCGGTGCGGGGTTGGGCATGCTGCGGGAGGCCGCCGACCGATTCCTGCCGATAGCCTGGACGGCCATGGTCCTATTAGGCCTAAGCGGCGCCTACCTGGCCTGGGAGCATTGGGGTATCCGGCCCGGCATTTTCTTCACCGATGACGGCCGGTTCATGCACCTGTTACAAGCTAAAAGCCTGCTGTTCCTGATCGTAGTGTTACTAAGCCTGATGCACGATTTCTGGCTGGGCCCCAAGATCTTAGAACGACTCGACCAAGCCCGTGCCTCCGGACAGGTCCTACCTCAGAGTTTGGGCCGGAAGATCGTCCGCATGACCGCCGGAGTAAACCTCCTGGCGGCGGTGACGATCCTGGTCCTGGCGGTGTTGTTGATTCGGCCCTAGCCACGTCCTATGAATGGCATGTTGGTGGCCATTATCGTCATGAACTGGACGTTGGTGTCCAGGGGCAAATTGGCTATGTAGACTATCGTTTCTGCGACGTGTTCGACGTCGAATCGCGGTTCGACCGCCACGGAACCGTAGGGCTGCATGATTCCGGTTTCAAAAATGGCGGACATCTCAGTGGCTGCGTTGCCGATGTCGATCTGGCTGCAGGCGATGTTGTATTTGCGGCCGTCCAGTGATGTCGATCTGGTCAATCCCGTCACGCCGTGCTTGGTTGCGGTGTAAGGGGCGCTGTTCGGCCGGGGCACATAGGCGGAGATGGAACCGTTGTTGATGATTCGCCCGCCCATGGGATCCTGGTTTTTCATTATCTGTAACGCTTGCTGGGTGCACAGAAAGACACCGGTGAGATTGACGTCAACCGTAGATTTCCACTGCTCGTAGGTCAGGTCTTCTAGGAGCACCGGGGGGGCGCTGGCACCGGCGTTATTGAATAGAACATCCAGCCGTCCGAAAGACTCCAGAGTCTTGGCAAATAATTCCCGCACCGACTCCGGATCGCCCACATCGGTGGAGACGGCGATGGCCCTTGAGTCCGCGCTTTCCGCCTGCTCCAGCGTCCCTTCCAGGTTCTCCATGCGCCGTCCGGCCAGCGTCACGGAAAATCCGTCTTTTAGTAACGCCAGGGCGGACGCTCGGCCGATGCCGGTCCCCGCGCCCGTTACGATGGCTACTTTGGTTGCTTGTTGTCTGGTTGTCACTTGTTTATTCCTTCTCGCATCGTCCTAGTTTGGCCCTAGATCTCCATCAACCGGCTGGTGTCCATAAATTTGGTGATTATCTCGGGGCCGTCGTCGCGAATGACGACTAGGTCTTCTATGTGGAACCCCTGGACGCCGGGCCAGCGGACCCTGGTCTCGACAGCAAATACCATGTTGGGGGCGAGAGGGGTACCGTCGTAGTCGGCCAGCATGGGCATCTCGTGGATGTACAGGCCCAGGCCGTGTCCGGCGAACGGCAGGTTAAACTCGATGTCTGCTTCTTTATAGAGATCCTTGTTCTGCCTGAATACTTCGTTGGCCGGCGTTCCGGGGACCATGGTGGCGATGGTCTTCCGGTGCACATCGGCCAGGCGGTTGTAAATGGAGAACTGCTCGTCCGTGGCCTTTCCCACTACCACCGTCCGGCCGATGTCCGAGAAATACCCCGAGAACCAGCCACCGCAGTCCGCTTTGAGGACGTCGTTGGGTTGGAGCTCGATGTCGGTGGGGTCTGGGTGGGCGTAACCGGTGTTCGGGCCCACTGTGAAGAACAAGAATGACGGCAACTCGGCTCCCGACTGCAAGATGTTGGCGCCCAACCTGGCCACCAAGTCGCGCTCTTTCTCACCGGGACGGGCGGTGGAGTAGGTGGCCATCAGGGCCCGCTCGGTTGACGTCGCCGCACGGCAGAGCAGATCGATCTCGGCGTCGGTCTTGATCATCCGCACTTTCTGGAGCATGGGCTCGCAGGATTCGAACTTGGCCTCCGGCATGGTTTCCAGAAGCTCCAAATAATAGTCGGTAGTCAGATAAGCCGGCTCGAAGCCGATACGGCCAGCACCCAAGCCCTTCTCTTGCAGCACGTCGGATAGCAATTTTATGGGCGAATCCTGGTGTTGGGAATAGGCCCGCACGTCGGTGATCCAGGACTTCTCTTTGACGTAGCCGAGCTCGTTGGTGGCAACGATCAGCGTCGGCTCGCCTTCTCTGGGCCAGACCACCAAGGCCAGCCGGTCGCGGATAACCTTCTGGGTCCATATGCCCACGCCCGAGGTGTAGGGCACGTTTTCAGGGGACATGGCGATGATTGCGTCGAACTCGCTTTTGTCCATGGCACTGCGCAGGCCGTCCAGGTTGCCCAATATTTCGTTCATGGATTTAACTCACAAATGTCGACCATGCTTGGGGCAGCCGGGCCAGCGCCTCTGCGAGCAGGGGGCCTTTGGCGGCGTACTGCACCGATTTTTCCAGGTGTTCCAGGTCCGAATAGCCTACCAGCACTGTCGAAACGCCAGGGTTGCTCAGGGCGAACCGAATTGACGCCTCGGGCATGTCGCTAGCGAATCCCTCATTGACGATGAAGGCGAATTGCCGGGCTCTGGACTCGTCTTGCTGGAAGTCTCTGCCGGAACCGATGGGCGCCACGGTCTGTACTGCCACTGGATGCCGCACGGATGTGCCGGTAAGCGCGCCGGCGGCGAGTACCCGGATTACGATGACGCCGACATTCTTCTCCGCCGACAGGTCGATCAGGCGGTCATAGTCCGGCATGTCGAATCCTGCTGGGGCCGCGGCCCCAGCACTCGCGTTGATCAGGTTGTAGACCGTCTGAACGGTGCTCACCAGTCCTGAAGCCACAACTTCATAGATACCCTTGGGTTCTCCCACGCCAGTCATGCCGTAGAAGCGGACCTTGCCTTGAGATTTGAGCACCTCCAACGCCTCTCGTACCTCTCCCAGCACATCGGATACTGTAATTGCCCTGACTGAAACGTCGGTCTGGGAGCTGATGCGGTCGTGGAGTTGAATCAGGTCCACCTGCTCCCGGCCCAGCCGCTTCAAGCTGGCCTCCACCGACTGAATCACTCCCGCCTTAAGGTCGTTGGGGTCGGCCTCGCCCAGGCTGTACTTGGTGCCGACGTAGACCTCGGCGGATAACTCTTTCAGCACCTGCCCCAGGTTGGTTTCCGACTGGCCTCCGCCGTAGCGGGAGGCGGTATCGAAGTAGTTGATGCCAAGTTCCATGGCCCTGGCCACGGCCCGCACCTGATCGGCGTGCTCGCCACGGACCATTAGCCCGCCCACGTCGCCGCAGCCGAACCCTATCTCTGAGACTTCTATGCCGGTATTGCCAAATTTTCTATAGTTCATTTGTTAGTCCGATTAAATCTTTAACATCTTCCTCGCCCTTATCAGTCGCACTTGGATTCATAATCGCGCTACCTTTCCCCGATGTCACCCTGAGTGGAGCGAAGGGTCTGCCAAGTTGAGGGTTGGCAGATTCTTCGTCGGCCTACGGCACTCCTCAGAATGACATTTGCGCGGCACGGCTCATTAGTCAGGCGCGGCTATTGCGCCGACGGGAACTTTGGGTCGCGGCGCTCTCGCACTGAATCGAGACCTTCCTGTATGTCCTCCCCGAAGAAGCCAAGCATCTCCAGGGCAAGCGAGTAATCGAAGGCCGTGTGCTCTGCCTGGCGGAGCCATTGGTTCAGAGAACGTTTGGTGTAGCGAATGGCTTGTTGGGAACCGGAGGCCAACTTATGGGCCACGTCCATGGCCTTGTCCATCAGTTCATCGTGGGGCACTACCTGGCTGACCAAGCCGATGCGTTCGGCCTCTGTCCCGTCAAGGAACTCACAGGTTAGAAGGTAGTATTTGGCTTTGGCCATCCCGATGAGCATGGGCCAGATCACCGCCGCATGGTCTCCGGCAGCCACCCCCAGACGCACGTGGCCGTCGGTGAACCTGGCCTTGTCCGAGGCTATGGAGATGTCGGCCAGCAAGGCCACGGCCAGGCCGGCTCCCACCGCCACACCGTTGATGGCGGAGATCACCGGCTTGTCCAGATTGATCATGTTGTGGACGATGTCCCGGGCCTCTTCCATAGTAGCGGCGATTACTTTGCCGTTGCCGATGGAGTCCTGAATCAGGTCGAAGTCGCCGCCGGCGGAGAACGCGGTGCCGGCGCCGGTGATCACCGCAACGCGGACATCGTCGTCCTTGCCAAGATCCAGCCAGACCAGGCTCAGCTCGTTGTGCAACTTGAAGTTGGTGGCGTTGTAAACCTCAGGCCGGTTGATGGTCAGAAGGGCGACGCCGTCCTTGACCTCGATGATCAGATGTTCATAGCTGCTGTAGTCGTACATAGTTCCTCTTTCGTAGCTGTCAGCAAACAGCTCTCGGCATTCAGGGGTTTCGTCAGAACAGGGACTGGTTTTCGTGTAGGCGTTGGACTTCGACATCTGACATGCCCAGTATCTCTTTGAACACGTAGTCGTTGTCTTCCCCGATGTTGCTGTAGTGGCCGTAGTCCATGGGGGACTCGGACAGCTTGGGCGGATTGGCGGAGGAGATGCCTTCCATGCCTTCCCATTCCCAGGCTGGTTTGCTCCGGTCAGCCAGGTAGAAAGGCGTGGTTCGGTAAAACTCGCGCGCCTTCAGGTGGGGGCCTTCGTAAAGGTCCTTGCCTTGAGACACCAGGCTGGCGGGGACGCCGGACTCTTGCAGACGAGTCATGACATCTTCAGCGGTCTGACCGGCGGTCCACGCTCCCACCAATTCGTCCAGACGGTCCTGGTTGGCCAACCGGGATTCCAGAGAAGCAAACGCGTCCTCGCTACACCAATCTGGATCGCCGATGGCCTGGCGGAAACCGGCCCATTGGTCCCCGGTCTGCACTGCTATGGCGCACCAGCGGTCGTCGCCCTTGCACCGGTAGACCCCGTGAGGCGCCGCATTGGGGTCGCGGTTGCCGATCCGTTCCGGCATGCGGCCGGTGGACTGATAATCGAGCAGCGCCGGTCCGGCGGTGACCGCGCCCGACTTGAAGATAGACGATTCCATGGTGGCGGGCTGGCCGGTCAGCCTGCGCCGCATCAGCACGCCCATGATGGCCACCGGCTGGAAGACACCGGTGTGGTANTCGGAGTAGGACGTGTTGATGGTNGCCGGCGGTTCCCCTTCCTCACCGGACATCAGGGAGACGCCGCCCATGTGCTGCACCAATATCCCGTAGGACTTGTANGTATAGTATGGCCCGATGCCGCCCAGNCCGGTCTGCCACATCANGATGATGTCNGGGCGCAGCCGCCGGAGTTCCGGGAAATCGATGCCCCAGCGGTCCAGGATGTTGCGCCGGAAGTTGGTCATGAACACATCGCTGACCTTGACCAGTTCTTTGAACACTTCCAGCCCATCGGGGGTGCGGACGTCGATGGTGATCCGTTTCTTGGCGCGCTGAAACTCCGGCTGACCGCCGCCCCTCGACCATGCCGGAATGAAGTTCATCTCATCCAGGACCTTGTTGGTCTCGACCTTGATGACCTCTGCTCCCATGGCCGCCAGTATGCGGCCGGTCATCGGCAAGGCCACGTACGGTCCCAGCTCCAGGATTCGGACTCCTGCCAGGGCTTTCTTGGGAAAAGCTTGGCTGGTCATGACTAGATCGCTCCCTTAGAGCGCAGTGACTCGAGCTCAGACTCGCTAAGGCCGAGTTCGCCCACAAAGATGGCTTCATTGTCCTGACCCAGGTGCGGCGCGGGGTTGGTCCCCGGCGAGACCTCTTCGCTGTCGAAGACGCCCAGGGGGTATTTCAACGTACCGGCCTCGTCATGATCCAAGTCGAACCAGAAGTTACTGGCTTCTAGTTGGGGGTCGATCAGCAGGTCCGCAACCGTGTTTACGGGTATGAAGACCAGGTTTCGCTCTTGGCCCTGGTGGAAGAGCTCTTCCGAGGTGAACCGTGTGGTGAAATCGATGACCAGCGCCGTGATGATGTCGTTGTAGGGGGCGCGGTCCTGGTTGCCACCCTTGTAGTCTTCGTTCAGAATCTCTTCGTTGCCTGTGACCTCGTACATCCACTGGGAGAGGTTCTCCCATTCCCTGGGAGTGATGATTCCGGCCGAGATCCAGCCGTCGCTGCTGGGGTAGGCGCCCAGCGGGATCACCAAGGTCGAGTTGGTGCCCACCCGGGTGACATTCTCGCCGCGCTGCATCCAGGCCAAAGCCGGATGGGCGTCGGTGTAGTAGGTGATCATCGCTTCTTGCATGGAGACATCGATGTACTGCCCTGGGCCGCCCTGCATGTCGCGGTAGAACAGCGCACCCATAATTGCGGCCGCGGCGTGCTGGGCGCCGGGGAAGTGGGACTGCTCGTTGCCCTGGCGCAGGGGCGGGCCGTCGGGGTTGCCGGTGATCTGCATGAAGCCACTTGCGGCCGCCGATATCAGGTCTGTGGACAGAAAATCCTTCCACGGGCCAGTCTGGCCAAAGGGCGTTATAGACGCCATCACCAGGCCTGGGTTGTCCGTTTTCAGGCTGTCGAAGTCCAGCCCCAATGTCTTCATGTATCCAACGGGAAAACTCTCGATCAACACGTCGGCCGAAGCGGCCATTTTCTTGAAAAGGTCCTGTCCCTGAGGGCTTTCCAGGTCCAGGGTGACCGAGCGTTTGTTGGTGTTATAGAAGAGGAAGTAGGCGCTCCGTTCGGGGCCTGGCTGGTCTCCGATGAACGGAGGCCGTTGCCGGGTGGGGTCTCCGGAGGGCGGCTCAATCTTGATTACGTCCGCGCCGTAGTCGGCCATCAACTTGCCGCAGAACACGCCCTCGGGGCCGGTCAGATCGAGGACGCGATAGGGAGGCAGAAGAACGCCTTCGGCCGGGGCTTGAAAGGACATGCTTATCCTTGCCTAGACTCTCTGAATTTCTGCCGCCTGAGCGGCTTTGGCGATTGTAGTTAGCCACTTGTAGACAGTCAAGACTAAATCGGTGCCCCGTGCCTTTTAAACAGGCCTGAATCGGCTGCTATAATCATCCAGGCTTCCCACCATCAAGGAACGACATGAGAACCTTACTCACCACGACTCGCGACCGGTTTCTCCTGGCGCTGCAATACCAGGATTACCGCAATCTTTGGATAGCCACCACTTTTTCCGCCTCCGCCGCTTGGGCTCTGATCATTGCCCGGGGCTGGCTGGCCTTTGAACTCACCGACGGTTCTCTCTGGGTTGGCGTAGTCACCTTCGCGGCCACCGGGCCGAGGGTGTTCTCAACGCCCATCGCCGGGTTCCTGGCCGACCGGTTCGACCGGCAGAAGTTGTTGCGTTGGATATTTGCCCTGAACATGGGCAACAACATCCTGCTGGCCCTGTTGGTCATGACTGGAAATGCGGGTCCCTGGACGCTCACTTTCCTGGCCCTGACTAACGGCACTCTGCGGGCCGCTCAGATGACCACGGCCACCGCCCTGATTCCCAATTTGGTGGACAAAGACCACCTGATGAACGCCATCGCCTTGAACCAGGCCACTCAACAAGGCGCCCGGATGCTCGGTGCGCTGGCCATAATTCCCCTGTTGGGTTACCTGAACATCGAGGCAGCCTTCTGGCTCTGTAGCAGCTTCTACTTCTTCGGCTTCCTGCAGGTCTCGCGCGTCAAAACCCGGTCCACCGGGGTGATCAACAAAAGCCAGGGTTTCTTGTCCAACCTGTTGGAAGGTTTCGTCTACGTCTACAAGCGGCCGACCATCATGGCCATGGTACTGCTGGTCTTGGCTCACTGCGCGTTGACCATGTCCTATGAGTCCATCTTGCCGGCCATCTCCGAAGACAAATTGGGCGCCGGATCAGTGGGTGTAAGCGCCTTGATCGCCGGGGTCGGCGGGGGCGCGCTGCTGACATCCATCTTATTGGCAGGGGTCCGTAGCGAGTCGGCCAGGGGCAAGCTGTTCTTGTTCTTCGCCTTCACCAGCGGACTGGGGCCCATGCTCCTGGCATGGTCGGACAGCAGCGCACTATCTATCTTCGCCACGGCGGTGATGGGCGCCAACCAAGCTGGGTTCATGACCATCAGCCACACCATCATTCAGTCGCTCACCGAGGACCATGTCCGCGGCCGAGTGGCCGGCGTTTATTCGGTCCATGTGGGCGGCAGCATGGCGGTGACCAACATGGCCAACGCGGCCTTCGCAGACATCTTCAGCGCTTCAGCCGTACTAGTGTTTGGCGGCCTGATATTCGTGGTAGTCGTCTTCGTCAGCCTGGGGAGCGGGTCGTTGCGGAAGCTCTATTTCCCGGGTGCGGCACAGCCGGCAGTCGGGGCCACGGCCGATTAGGGGAGCCTCCGCTCTTACCTTGCCCCTTGCGAGGAAGAAGGGACTTCTCGTATCATTCGCCGCATCACCCGCGCAGTTAGGAGACACCCATGGCCGAGACCACCAGAGAACTTGACCGTTATCTCAAATCAACTCCCAAGTCCAAGGCCCTGTGGGAGGACGCCAAGAACTACCTGCCCGGCGGCGACAGCCGGAACTCCATCTTCTGGGCGCCCTATCCCATCTTCGTGGACCACGCCGCGGGCTGTCATGTGGTCGATTCCGACGGCGTGGACCGGCTGGATTTCATCGGCACCATGACTACGCTGGTTCTGGGTCATTCTCCCAAGCCGGTGGTGGACGCGGTCCAAGAACAGATGAAGCACGGCGTCGTCTACAACGCCCCCAACGCCCACCAGGTGCGCCTGGCCAAGCTACTGTGTGAGCGGATACCCAGTTTTGATCTGGTGCGGTTCACCAACTCGGGCACCGAGGCCACGCTGAACACCATCCGGGCGGCGAGGGCCATTACTGGTAAGAACAAGATCGCCAAAGTCGAGGGCGGCTACCACGGTAGCCACGACCAAGTGAGTGTCAGCGTGCGAGTTAACCCCGCCAAGGCCGGTGAGCGCTCCCATCCCGACGCCATGGCCGCCACCGAGGGCCTGGGCGAGGGCACCCTGGACCAGGTGGTGGTGATGCCTTTCAATGAGACGGCCATCGCCCGGGAGATACTGGAACGTCACAAAGACGGGCTGGCGGCGGTGATCATTGAACCCATGCTGGGCTCCGTTGGGATGCTGCCAGCCACGCCGGAATTCCTGGCCATGCTGAGGGAGTTTACCACCAAAAACGGCGTCATCCTGATCTTCGACGAGGTCATCAGCTACCGCGCGGCGTCGGGCGGCGCTCAGGAGTACTACGGGATCACCCCGGACATGACCTCGTTGGGCAAGATCATCGGTGGCGGGTTCTCCATCGGCGCCTTTGGCGGCAGCAAGGACATCATGGACCTCTACGACCCCACTGCGGCCGGCGGACCCAGAGTGGCCCACGCCGGGACCTTCAACGCCAACCCGGTCACCATGCTGGCGGGGGCGGCGACGCTGGAAGAACTAACCCCCGATGTCTACCGCAAGCTGGCCGAGATGACCGAATATTTGCGGGCCGGCATCCTCCAGGTTAGCGCAGAACTGGAGACGCCGATCCAGGTGACGGGCCTGGGGTCATTGTTCGGCATCCATTTCACCAGCGAGGAACTGGTCGGCTACCGCGACATCGCCGCCGAGGACTCGGCCTTCCGGCACCAGGTGTTCTTGGGGCTGTTAAACGAAGGCATCCTGATGGCCTCCAATCTGGTGGGAGCGGTCTCCACGGAGATCGGCGAGAAAGAAATCGACACTTTCACCGCGGCGCTCCGGCGGGTGCTGGAACGGGCTCTGACGCCGTCGGGCTTAAACCCATACCTGCCCTAAACTGTCATTCTGAGGCGTCAGCCGAAGAATCTGCCAACTCTCACCTTGGCAGACCCTTCTCCTCCAGCGGAAGGACCCTTTAAACCGTAAACTAAGTGCGCTCGATTATCTCTATAGGGGGCCAGACAATGTTTGAGGGATTCGAAGAGTTTCAAATCGAAGCCAACGGCACCACCATCAACCTGGTGAAGGGCGGCAGCGGGCCGCCGATGCTGATGCTCCATGGGTATCCCCAAACCCACGCCATGTGGAACAAGATCGCGCCGCGGCTTGCCGAGGACTTCACCGTGGTATGTCCGGACCTGCGGGGCTACGGCGACAGCGCCAAGGTGGAGGGCGATCCGGAGCACATGAACTATTCCAAGCGCGTCATGGCCCAGGACCAGGTGGACGTCATGAAGCAGCTAGGGTTTGAAAAATTCTACCTGGTGGGCCACGACCGGGGTGGCCGGGTGTCGCACCGGCTAACCAAGGACCACCCGGAGAAGGTCTTGAAATTGGTGACACTGGACATCATCCCCACCCACAAGATGTTCCAGATCGTGGACAAGGATTTCGCCACCAACACCTACCACTGGTTCTTCCTGATCCAGCCCTTCGACTTCCCGGAGCGGGTGATCGGCGCCGACCCTGAGTTCTACGCGGGCCGGGGGTTCAACCGGGTCAAGGACTCGGACAAGGTGTTCACGCCCGAGGCGCTGGCCGATTATCTGCGCTGTTTCAACAACCCGGGCACCATCCACGCCTGCTGCGAGGACTACCGGGCCGGGGCCAGCATCGACCTAGTCCACGATGACGCCGATTTCGACCAGAAGATAAACTGCCCCATGTTGGTTATGTGGAGCACGACGGGCTTCGTGGGCCGGACCCAGGACGTGCTGAAAGTCTGGCAGGACTACGCCACCAACGTCCGCGGCCTCCCCCTACCCTGCGGCCATTACATAGCAGAGGAACTCCCCGACGAGGCCTACGAAGCCATCAAGGGGTTCTTGTCAGAGTAAACACATGGCTGATGCACAGTCGGGGTAATACCCCCGTTCGTCCTGAGCTCGAACCATAGGTCAAGAGTCTCGATGCAATCGGACCCGTCGAAGGGCCAGATCGGCCGCGATCATTGTTCACAAACAAAACCAATTACGTAGCAAATAAACAAAAGGGAGAACAAAATGGGTTCCATCAGAATGTACACCGGTGACGACGGCAACACTCACATAGAGGAGATCAACCCCTCGGACCACCCAGCCTGGAACGAGCTCCACGACGCCAAGGGAATCATCTTCCGCGCCCAGCAGCCCGGCTTCTTCAGCGACTGGCACATCGCCCCCCGCCGCCAGTACATCATCACCCTCTCCGGCGAGGCTGAGATCGGCCTAAAAGACGGCACCGTCCACCGTTTGGGGGCCGGCGACGTGAACCTAGCCGAGGACCTGACCGGGGCTGGTCACACCACTCGGGTGGTTGGGGATGTTCCGAGGGTTACGGCGACGGTGCAGTTGTAAGGGTAAATCCCTTAGCAAGGCTTTGATAATCGGCGGGTCTTGGACTCGCCCATTTGCAAATTAGTTTGATATCTCTGTCCAGTAAGTTGGGCTAACCGCCCGTTAGATCGCCGAAGTTAATCTCGCGATGCGGTCTAAGCACCCCGATATTCGTTCGAGCGCAACTCCACGCGAATCGGGAAAGGGATTCAGTCGGATTTCGGAACGGTTGCCCAACTTGAGAAATCAGTGAAGGCTGAATCACCCCCGCCGCCACCCCGCCGCCGGATGTCGCTCCGGCAGCCTAGCCCCCCCAAAAATCTTCGCCCGCAGGGGGCCTGGTGTGTACTCCGTCTGCATCAGGCCGCGTTGTTGGAGGATGGGGACTACACCATCTATGAAGTCTGTGAAGGTGCCGGGAGTTACTGAGTAGATGAGATTGAAGCCGTCTACGCCGGCGTTTTGCCAGCTTTGTAGCGCGTCGGCGATTTGCTCTGGGGTGCCGGTTAGGAAGTTGCCGGCGTTGCGGGTGCGGATGAGGTCGCGGAAGGTCTGGGTCTGGTCTGGGTTGGACTCGATGAGGCCCTTGACCATGCCGCGCAACCCGCAGATGTCAATGGTGTCCAGCGGCTTATCCAGGTCTATGGCGGCCAGGTCTACGCCGACGCTGCCGCTGAGGTGGGCGAGGGCTCCCTCGGTGCTGAACTGCTCTAGGTATTCGGCTTCTTTTGCTTTGGCCTCGGCCTCGGTGCCGCCCACCACGGGTGACAGACCCTGGAAGAACAAGACGTCCTCCGGTCGGCGGCCGTTGCGGACGGCTTGAGCCCGGACGTCGGCGATGACGCTCGCCGCGCCGGTTAGGCTCCGCCGCGAGTCGACGATAAAGACGCATTCAGCGTGTTTGGCGGCGAAGCTGCGGCCCCGGGTGGAGGAGCCAGCCTGGAAGAGCAACGGCGTGCGTTGGGGCGATGGCTCGGAAAGATGCGGTCCGGCTACGTCGAAGTGCTTCCCCACGTGATTGATGGGATGGACCTTGGCCGGGTCGGCGTAGATGCCGCGTTGCGTATCGCGCAGCACGGCGTCGTCTTCCCAACTGCCCTCCCACAGCTTGTAGACCACGTCGAGATACTCATCGGCCAGGTCGTAGCGCTCCTCATGGGTCGGCAACCCGCCGAGGCCGAAGTTGAGTCCGGCGTTGGGCAGGTACGATGTCACGATGTTCCAGGCGATTCGCCCGCGCGTCAGATGGTCCAGGGTCGACATCTGCCGCGCGAAGGAAAAAGGGTGCGTCTGTAGGACCGAACTGGTGTAGGCAAAACCCAGATTCTCGGTGGCGTGGGCCATGGCCGGAACCAAGAATGCCGGGTCGTTGACCGGGGTCTGCATCCCCTCGATGATCGATGTCTCGGGCCCGCCTCGATAGGTGTCGTAGACCCCGACCACATCGGCCAGAAATAGGGCGTCGAAACAGCCTTTCTCCAGTATCTGGGCCAATTCTACCCACGGGTCTAGCTGGGTGTAATCGAGCTGGCGGGTGTCGTCGCGGACCCACAACCCCTGCTGGATGTGCGAAACGCAGTTCATGGAAAAGGCGTTCATGAGCATCCGTTTAGGCATATTCAAGCGTCCATCGGGAAGCGTTCCGGGTGGGTTCGACCTGCGATCGAACTGTCACCGCCCATCATATTACAAACAGTCTGGTATTGACCGCAGCCCCACACGGCACTATCAGTAGTACAATACCCCCGCTAAGCACAATTAGCTGCCACCAGGAGCAACGCACCATGCGGTTCGGGCACTTCTTTTATCCCATGAAGTTTGACGACAGCCGGGACGAGCAGGAGATCCAGGCCTGTCTGGACGAAGCCCAACTAGTCGAGGAGTTGGGGCTGGACGCCATCTGGTTCGCCGAGCACTATTTCACCGGCGAGGTCGTCTACGGCGACCCGTTGGTGTTCGCCAGCGCGGTGGCCGTTAAGACCAAGAAGATCATGCTGGGCTTCGGCATCCTGGAACTGCCGCTCCACAACCCGGTGCGCGTGGCCATGCAGACGGCCCTGCTGGATAACCTGAGCCGGGGACGGTTGGTGGTCGGCACGGGCCGGGGCTCCAATTACAACGCCTACGAATACGTCGGATTCGGGACGTCCACCGGTCTCGGCGCCGCCCAACTGGACGAGGCCGAAGAACTTCTAGTAAAGGCATGGACTGAGGACAACGTGCACTTCAAAGGCGAGTTTTTTGATGTGGCGTTCCCGTCGGTCCGGCCCCGGCCGTACCAGAAGCCCCATCCGCCGTTGGCACGGGCCTGCACCGGCGACGCGTCGCTAGTCGAGATGGCCAAGATCGGCCGGCCGGTGCTGATCCGGGGCAATTCCTGCAACGTCACGGGAGAGAAGATCAAGCTGTACCGGGACACCATGTCGGCGGCCGGTTTCAGCGACGAAGCGGTGGAGCAGAGCCTGGAGCAACTCTGGGTCTGGCGGGAGATGCACATCTCCGAGACCGACGACCAGGCTTTCGACGACTTTCTGTCTCCGCATCATGCTGCCTACCAGCATTTGGAGGATATCCGCGCCGAATGGAACCCGCCCGAGATGGAGATATCCATGCAGCGGGCGCCGCTGGGACGAGCCGACTACGGGGAGGCCTCCAACCCGGACGCACCGGAGAACTTAGTCGGCGGATACAAACGGGTGGCCGAGCAGATAGCCTCGCTCCGGGACGTTGGGGTCAGGAACTTGATGCTGACCAACCGGGGACTCGTGTCTCAGGAGAAGGCCAACAAGTCTCTGAGGCTCCTCAGCGAGAAAATCATGCCGTATTTTCGCTAGCTTTAGCGGACAACTGGGTGCCCTGCTTTGACGAACCGCTCTTCCTGAGCCCGTCGAAGGATGCGCATAAGTCAGGTTTTGGTCAGCCTAAATTTTCCCCCTGTCCTTGGTGAAAATCGGGCTCAGTTCTACCCGCGTGGGGTCGCCGTCGAACCAGGGCGAGACGGTCTCGCGCCATTTGGTGTAGTGGGGCGCCGCGCGGTGGGCGGTCTCCCAGGCGGCGCGGTCTTCGTAGACCTCATAGAGATAGACGGTGTTCTCGTCGTTGGGGTCGGCGTGGACATCGAACTGCAGGCAGCCCGGCTCGTCGTTATTCGACCCAACAGCGTCGCCCATGGTGGCCTCGATGAATTCGTCGCGGTGGCCGGCCTTGATCTTGGCCGTTACAAATAGCGCAAACATTATTTCTCCCCTGATCGTTCGTTAGCAATTATCGCTTGGCTGACATAACAGTGCGGCCAACCTCGCCATTATAGCCACGCGAATAAGAGGGAACAAGAAGTTGAGGTCAACCCGGATGACACCGGTGCACGCCCGTTGTAGAATGGCACTTATCAACGATTAGGGAGTCCATTTCATGGCCGACATCCCAGTGGTTTACACGCTAACCGTCTGCCCCGCCTGCGACGCCTTGCGCGCCTCCTGGAAGCGGCAGGGCATCGAGTACCAAGAGATTCGGGTGGACCAGAGCCAGGACGACCTGGACACAGCATTGGACTACGCTGACACCGTCCCCATAATCATTCATCCCGACGGCCGGGTGGAGGTGGGCTTCGAGGGCATGACCGGTTGAGAGATTGGCTGACGGGCCGGCGGCCCGTCCCAGAGTTTCAAACCAGGTAGACCAAAATCGTTCCCAAATCGTCTAATGAATTTGGAGGAGCCATGGCCAGAGAGACCAGTGTTGTAACCCCGGAGCGGTTCTCCCAGGGATTCGACTATCCCAGTTATATGAACCAGATCAAGGTCAATAAGGCGCGGTTCGAAGGCTACTACGACGACTTCAAGATGAGCGCCGAAGATGCCGCCTTGTTCAAAGAGCTGGCCCAGCGCCCCGACGGCCCCGCAAAGATGATGGTCATCGGCGAGGATTGGTGCGGCGACGTGATCCGGGGCCTCCCGGTATTGGCCCGTATCGCCGAGGCCGCGGGAATCCCCATCAGCATCTTCCCCCGTGACTCCCACACTGACATCATGGACGAGTACCTAAAAGAGGGGAAATACATGTCCATCCCGGTGGTGGTGTTCTACACCGCCGACCATGAGTACATCTGCCACTGGATCGAACGGCCCGAAGTCGCGGTTGTTGAACAGCGGGAGATCGAGAAAGCCATCCGCGACGAGAAACCGGACATCGACGACCGGGAATTCGGCCAGCAGCGCCGGGCCCGCACCGCCGCAAGGGCCGACGACTGGATCGCAGCAACCGTGGTGGAGTTGAAGGAACTGCTCACCAAGAGTTTGGCTTAGTAAGCAGGCTTTTTCGGCCCCTTACTGAGCCGGTGGTTGGAATAAAAGAGGCCCTGCCGATGTGTATCGGCCGGGCCTTTTTCTTCATTCTGGCGGATGCCAGAATCCAGGTTGGTCACTTCTTCACAGGGCCGCTAGGGGAAAGCCCTCGATTCCAGCCTTCGCTAGGATGACGGGGAGGGACGAGCGCATCATTACGGCCTGGGCCCGACGCTCCCAGCCCTCCTCAGAACGAGCGGGTAGGTTGGAAACCCGCGCCTACGGCCGGTGGACGGCGGTCCCGGCCTCGACCACACCCGGTAATTTGGGCCTTCTGGCTATGAGAAATAGCACTGCGCCCGCCATGTTCAGTCCAGCCAACACCAAAAAGGCCATGTCATAATCGCCCAGCTCGTCCCGCATGAACCCAGCCATTGGCGCTGCTATGAGCAGCAGTACGTTCATGGGCACGGTGGAGATGCCCAGTATCTTGCCGAAAGACGCTCTTCCGAAGTAATCGCCCCGGATGGCGGTGGTCAGTGGCGTGCGGCCCCCGAATCCGATCCCGAACAACACCGCGAAGGCATAGAAATTTATCATCTCGGGTCCCAGAGTCAGTAAAACGACACCCAGGCCCTGAATCGCAGTGAAGATGAACAGGGCCACGTTTTTGGGTATCCGGTCGCCGATCCAGCCGCCAAAGAACTGGAAAACGATGGCTACCGCAGTCTGGACCATGATTACCCAGCCCGCGGTCTGCACTCCGTAGCCCATATCCCGCAACAACAACCCTAGATGAGACATGATGGCCAGAACGACCATCGAACCCAAGCCGTGGCCAAAGGAGATGCACCAAAACGCCTGGGTGCGCAATGCCTGGCCGATTGTCAGTTCCAACTCAGGCCCGGAGTTTTCGTTTACCGATGCGGCCACAACCGGTGGTACGCCGTCGGGGTGTTGGCCGACATCCTCCGGTTTGTTCCGGACCACCTTGGGCAGCACTATCGCCGAGACCAGCGAAACCACCGCCAGTATCTCCAAGGTCCGCCGCCAACCCAGCCGGTCGGCATCGGGATCGATCAACCAGGCGATGACCGGCACTAGGACCAAAGTGCCGATACCCATGCCAACCATAGCCAGTCCCATCGCCAGTCCCCGGTGCCGCACGAACCAATGGTTCAACAAAGTCATGACCGTGAGCCAGCCGGCCTGGCCCTGTCCAACGGACATAACGAAATAGGCCAGGTAGAACATCCACAGGTTCTGCACCTGGCTGAATAGGAAGAACCCAACGGTGAGGACTAGGAGCCCGGTGAAAACCATGAACCGGGTGCCCATACGGTCCACCAGATAACCGGCGATGGGCCCCGTGAGGCTGCCTTCGACGCGTGTGAAGCTTAGCGCCAAGCCCAATTGGGTTCGGGTCCAGCCGAACTGGGACTCCAACGCCACGGCCCAGACCGCGGATGCCTGGAAGACAGGCACGGCGGTGATAACCATGATGAACCCGCTGACGGCGACCATCCACCAGCCGTAAAACCCGCCGCGCGCCTTGGACCAAGGGTTGCCCATGCTCATTAGACTAAACAATCAACACCGGAACCGGCCTTTACCGTGAGTCGTAACACTGAACCCAGATAAGGCCGGATATCACTCTCTTGAATCGCGATAAAGAATACTACAGCAGTCATTGTATTACAATTATCCGCATCGGGCGTGCAAATCCGGGCGTTGGATTTTCTGGCCGGCCGCCATCCCTGTACTGCCTCTATGCCATTTGGCCGCGGGACGCTAGAATGGGGCTCTCGCCGGATGCCGGTGAAAATGTCGTTCTTGGAGTGACCATGGAATACGGAATCTTTATGATGCCCTCCCATCCGCCCGAACGGGAGGTCTTCCAAGCCCACCAGTGGGACTTGGACTGTCTGGTACTGGCCGACAAACTAGGCTTTTCCGAGGCCTGGATCGGAGAGCACTACACCGCCCTTTGGGAACCAGTCCCATCCCCTGACCTCATGATTGCCCAGGCCTTGATGCTGACCCAGAACATCCGCCTGGCGACCGGTGTGCACCTGCTCCCCTACCATCATCCCGCCGAGTTGGCCTGCCGTGTTGCTTACCTGGACCATATGGCCCAGGGACGCTTCATGTTTGGTATCGGCTCCGGTGGACTGCCCACCGATTACACCATGTTCGATGTGGACGGCATGAACGGCCAACACCGGGAGATGACCCGGGAGGCGATCGACATAATCCTAAGGCTTTGGGCTGAGGACGAGCCCTTTGAATACAAAGGAGAGTTCTGGAACGCCAGCCTGCCGGAACCCCAATACGGCACATTGAAACACCACATCAAGCCTTTTCAGAAGCCCCACCCGCCCATCGGAGTCGCGTCGGTCAGCCCAGGCTCTGAGACTCTCAAGATCGCCGGAGAGCGCGGGTTCATACCAATGAGTTTAGCGTTCAACGAGGACTACGTCATCAGTCACTGGGAGGCGGTTCTGGAGGGCGCAAAACGAAGCGGCAAAACCCCCAGCAGAAAGGACTGGCGGATCACCAGGGACGTCTGGGTTGCCGACTCGGACGACGAGGCCTACGACCAGGCGGTAAATGGGATGCTGGGACGGGTCTGGGGCGAGTACCTACTGCCGCTATTTGACCAATTCCAGTTGCTGCATGTCATCAAGCATGACTCCAGCATCCCAGACTCAGCAGTCACGCCCGAGTACATGGCCGAGAACGTTTGGCTCATCGGGTCGCCAGACACAGTGGAAAAGAAGATACTCAGCCTCTACGAGATGTGCGGCGGTTTCGGCACCCTGCTCTCGCTGGTCTACGACAACCTGGACAACCAGAAAGGCTGGGAGAAGTCCATGAAACTGCTGGCAGAGGAAGTCATGCCCCGGTTTGCGGGGATGGACCCGGACTAGGCTATTTCGAAACGCGGCTCGCCTGTTGAGGCTCTCGGTCTAGCGGAGGGTCTCGTTGCTCCGGTCCAGTGTTTTATTCTCGTGCAATTAGGTTCTTCTCCTTCCGCGGAAGGAGAAGAATAACAGGCTAGAACGTGGCGGAGTACCGGAACCAGTAACGCGGATCACACGGCCAACCCCGTTTCCAAAGTAAGATCGGCGGGAGGTTATCCAGCATCAACTCCGAGGTGTCTCCGTCGTCGCGGCTGTAGAACAGTTGGCCTGTGGCGGTGCCGAGATAGATTCCGCGGGGGTCGAGATAATCGGTCGACAATCTGGCCCGAATCGCCGGAGAACCGAAGCTGCCCTTGCCTGGAAGTCCAGTCGCCACCAAGGTCGTCGCTGAATTGGATCTCTGGGCCCAGATCATCTGGTCCACTGCCGCGACAACCCTGCCGCTATTCCGTGGATCGTAAACGAAGTGAAACACCACGCTGTCGGCGCCATAGGGACCGGCCAGCGCCCACGTCCGTCACGACTTATCACTCGAAAGTATGAACCCGCCTTTCCGCGTGCCTACGAGCAACAGGACGTATCCCTTAACAGATCCAGATCCAGTGGTCATATGAATACTCCGATAAAAGCGATGCTCTGGCCTACTTCCAGGTTCCGCTAGGCCCGCTTGGCAATCACTTCCCTGCCGAAGTCTTCTATCAGGTCACGGGCGCCTTGGGAATCGGTGACCGAGATGGCCACGTTGTCGATTCCGCTGGCCTCCATGCGGTCCAGCTTCTCGATCAGCTCCGGCCCGGTGCCCGTCAGAGATCTGGCGAGTACCTCCGGGTTGGCGAATTGTTCCTCCCCCGGCTTCAGGAACACCATGTGACCCCGGTGCGCGTCCAGGTAAAGTCGGTCGGACGGCGTCCCGTGGGTGCTGGCGTACTCTTGGATATAAGCCTCGTAGGAATCTCCCATCTCCGAATTCGGCTGCATCCCCAAGTTCGAGCCGGGCCCATAGGTCGCTTCCCATTGAGCATGGATCCCCGGCAGGACGCAGGGGCCAACCCTGGCGATAACACGCTCCGAGGTCAAAGACTCGCCTTCCCGAAGCACGCAGCCGTAAGTCAGCGCCACCGTGTAGGGTTTTTCGGTGCTGCGGCCCGCTTGGCCGGCCGCATCGGCAATTGTGGCAAAATCGCCCGCCAGATCGCTTCTTCCCCTCAGGGTTGTAACCCAGCCGTCGGAGAGTTCACCCACGGCCTGTAGAGCACGGGGTCCGTTGGCCGCGAGAATGACCTGGATCGGGTCCTTGATGTTAATGAAATCGGCGTGGTCCGCGTGGACCAACCTGATCCAACGCTCCCGGTCTCCCTCTCTGAAGAGCACATCTTCCCCGCGCAGAAGCCCCTGTACCTGCTGGGTGTATTCTCTCAGCCGTTTGACCGACATCTGGGGCAGTCCCATGGTGTTCCGCCCGGTATAGCCCGTCCCCATGGCCAAGATGACCCGGCCGGGCGCCAGCTTGTTGATGGTTGCGATGGCCGACGCGGTAACCGGCGCGATGCGGTTGGTGGGTATGGCCACCAACGTGCCCAATTTGATCTGGCTGGTGTTCTGGGCCGCCAACGCCATGGTCGCGTAGACGTCGCTGTAGATAAGTTGAGAATCGTAGAACCACGCGTGGGTGAAACCCGCCGCCTCAGCAGCTTGCACCTCGCGCCAGGCGTCGATGTATGAGGGGATCCCTATTCCGTAGTCCATGTGTCTCCTTCTTTCCGATCAGACCATTTTTGGTCTGGAGCGGTTGATCAATTCAACTGGATGACGTTGTCTGGCGAGTGATGGACCAACGAAACTATCTTCCATTCGCCGCCGTTTTTTCTCAGGATGAACGTTGCGCCCCTGCGCTCAAGTTCAACTCCGTCCTCGGAATATCTGACTGCCAAACTACTGGCGATGGCGGTGTCGTCGTTGAGCGCTCTGACGTTGCCTGCGGCCCGTTCAGTGTGCCCGAAACGCTGCGCCTTCAGGTCAGCAAACCGAGGCCCCCAGAACCCCTCGACTTCAGATGCAGACGGGAAGACGAATACCTCTTGGGGCACGATGAAGGTGCACGGCAGATGGAAATAGGAAACGATGGCCTTCAGGTCAAGATTACTGAAATCCCTGAAATAATCCACAAACACTTGGTCGACTTCCTGCTCAAGGTCTGTCATTCAATCCCTCTTTCGTTGGTTGTCCAGTCTAAAAAGGCCGCCCGATTTTGGGCGGCCTACTCATTATCAGTCTTGTTCCCTGAGACTCAGGACTTCTTCTGCCGCAGGGGGGCGCTTACCTCATGGAGGAACCCCAGGATGTCTTTGTGAGACTGCCACACACCGGTCTCGTGGTAGGGGATTCCCTTTTCTTTTAAGAAAGACCGCACGATGGGTTGAGACTTTTTGAGGTTGTTGCGGGGCATGTTGGGGAACAGGTGATGCTCGATCTGGTAGTTAAGTCCCCCGTACCAGAAATCGGCCAGAGGGCTGCCCTGTACGTCACGGGCGGTCAGGACCTGCTGGTGCAGGAAGTCGAGCTCGGTATCTTTGTCCAGCATGGGCATACCCTTGTGATTGGGGGCGAAGACCGAACCCATGTAGACCCCTCCCAGCGCCCGGTGAACCGCGATGAAAGCAGCTCCGTACCAGGGTCCTAGGAAGAAAAATATCAGTGCCAAGTAAGCTGCCAACCCGGCGACCACCAAGACTGGTTCTGTGACCGGATAGCGCATGCGCTCCTTGCGAATCTGGTAGGCGATGCCGCCGAAGAGCAGACTGAGTGCGGTGAGCATCAAAAGCGGGTAGAACAAGAACGCCTGGTATCTGGCGGTGAGACGGCCCAGTCCTTTCATGGCCATTGCCTGTTCTTGACTGAAAGCAAAGAGAGAGACCTCGATATCGCCGTCGATCTCCAACTGGTTGGGCGCGCGGTGGTGAGTGTTGTGCTTGTCCTGCCACCAACTGGGCGTCATGCCCGTCATGAACCCCACTCCCAGCAGCACCCAGTCGTTGTACCTGGGCTTCTTGAAGATCTGGCGATGCCCAGAATCATGTCCCAAGAACCCAAGATTCGTGAACGTCAGGGCTAGGAAAACGGCGTTCAGCATCTGGACCCACAACGTGCCGCTGAAGAGAATCATGACGGCGACGCTGGTTGCAACCATGGCCACCACGCTGGGAATCTTCCAGGCATAATACCCATATTGGCGGTTGAGAAGTCCGGCCTGGGTTATCCGGCGCTTCAGCTCAAGATAATCCCGGTCGCGTTCTCTTTTGGTGATGGGTTCAACCGAGTCGGACTCGGTTATCGGCCTAGGGACGAGGCCGACCGCTGAACCGATGATGTTTCCTGTGCTGATGGTATTTATCTCCCGAGACTCTTGGCAGACTCCGGTGGCCAGTACGGCCGGTGCGTTGATCCCTGCCGAATATTGTCCCGAATTATAACTGGTAGACCCGCCAGCCACCAACCGTGGCCGGTGCGTGTTGAGGCTGATCCCCTGCAGGCTGGCTAGACTTTGACCGCCTTGGCCGCTTCTTCGCGGATGTTCTTGGCCGACGCCTTCAGGGCGTTCAGGACGATGGTCGGCGGCGCCGGGGCCACCGAGCTGTAATTAACACCCATCTTGAGCAGGTCCTGGGGCGTGAACCGGCACGCAGCATGGTTCACCGGGATGTAGACCCCGGCTTTGCCGACAGCTTTCACCTTGGCGGCTAATTCCTCAAATGTCTCCTTCAAGCGGGGGTCAGTTGGGTCGGTCATGCCCAGAGCCGTGCTGATATCGGTGGGGCCAAGGGCGATCAGGTCGACGCCGTCCACCGCGGCAATCTCAGCGATCTCCGCAAGACCCTGCTTGTCTTCGGTCATGACTATCAGCAAGATCTCCTCGTTAGAAGTTTTCATGTGTTCCAGCCACGGGACCGAGCCGTAACCTGCCGCCCGGGAGCTGCCTGCCCCACCGCGGTCGCCCAGCGGCGGATAGCGGATGGCCTCCACCGCCTTCCTGGCGCCCTCTGCCCCGGCGATGTGGGGCACCTGAATACCCTGGGCGCCCATGTCCAGCAGCCGCAGGATAGTCTTGGGGTTCTCGTCCGGCACCCGGACCACGGGGGTGATGTCGCAGAGGTCGGCTATCCGGATCATCTCGCCGACGGTCTGCAGGTCGAAGATCGAGTGCTCCATGTCGATGAAGGCTCCGTCAAATCCGGCGCTGGCTATGATTTCGACCACTGCAGGGTCGGCAAACCCGACGTGGCTCACTAGGGCCAGACTGCCCTCGCGCATGACCTGCTTGATCCTATTCGGTTTCATGATTCGGCTCCCTATTTAAATGGCTATTTGCCGGTCTCGATTCCTATGATTTAGCGGTGAGGGAACCTTGTCTCCCCGGTCGAAACGAGTGTAGACAGGGCTCGTACCGGTGTCAAATTCGAACGGCCGGACACAAGCAGATCAGATCGCCGGCGTCTGGATCAGTTCCACGGCGTCGCCCACCGATACGGTGCCGGTGGCTTCAACTGCGCCGTAGACGCCAAAGTAGGGAGCGCGGGTACTGGGGCGGTAGCTGAGAATCAACTTCGGGACGTCAATGTCCGGCTCCCCTGTGTCGGGGTCCAGTGTGGTGATGGCGCAACGAGGGTCCGGGGCCACCAGCTTTATCCGCAGATCAGGGCCGATCCGCACTACGCCTCCCAACCAGGAGTCTTCTTCATAGGGAGAGCAGCCGTCTAAGAGGAAATTGGGGCGGAACCTTCGGCCGTCGAACGCCGGTCCGCCGTCAACCCGGCCACCCAAGTTGTCGATGGAGGCCTGGGACAGCATTGATACCGGGTATTCGTCAAAGCTTTCGCAGGGGTTGTCGGTCTTAACCAAGCGAACTGGTGAACCACAGAACTCGGATAGCGCTTCGCTCCAAGGCCCCACGACCTCCCGGCCAGGAACCTGGCGGCCCCACATGACGGTGGTGACCGCGTCGCCAAGACCCGTTGCCCCTCCAACACGTTCGCCGTCCGGGAACTGTAAGGTCAGAACTTCAGACTCAGCAGAGTAACCCGCTTGGACCAACGTCAAGCGGCCCTGCTGGCGTTGGGTCACCATGCGTCCTTCGGGGTCAATCAGATGAAACCGGCGGTCTTCAACGATCCCGTTGGGGCCCACCGTGACGGTTGCGGACCGTGACAGAGCAAGGGATTTCACAGACGAGGTAAAGATCGCCGCGACAGAACGCACTGGACTCCCTCCATTGATGACTGGGATGACTGACTAAAAGATGTTGACTGGGCTTTAGCCGGGGCGCGTGCCCAGTACTATGGGTAGCTCCTCCGACGTGCCGTCCTCGTGGACGACTTCCAGCATGATCTCATCGCCAGGTCTGGTGTTATTGGTTAGGTAGACGATGAGATCCGTCATGTCTGTGATCAACGACCCATTGATGCCGGTGATGGTGTCGCCACCCAGGGCGTATTGTATCCCGTTCACGACCTCAACCCGGTCGCTACCCGTGAGGCCGCCATCGTCTGCCGGACTATCTTGGCTCACGCTGATCACCAAGGTGCCACGGGTGCCCTTGGGCAGGTTCATCAGCTCGGCAGTCGCCGAGTCCGCCGGCCCGCCAGAGATTCCCAGCCAAGAATACTCATACTTGCCGTCCTCGATCAGGGCCGGGACCACCTTCTTGGCAATGTTGATCGGCACGGCCAGGCCGATGCCAGCGCTGACGCCGGAGCGACTGATTATCTGGGTATTGATACCCACAACCCGACCGTGGCGGTCCAACAGCGGCCCGCCCGAGTTTCCGGGGTTTATGGGTGCGTCGGTCTGGATCACCTCGGGAATGGTGAACTGGCTGGAACTGCCGCGGATGGTCCGGCCGATGGCGCTGACTATGCCGCTGGTCATGGTGAAAGACTGTCCAAAGGGCGCGCCGATGGCCACGGCGAGCTGTCCCACCAGCACGTCGTTGCTATCGCCTAGGTCGATGGGCACCAGACCTTCCACATCTTCCAACAACTCCAGGACCGCCAGGTCTGAATCAGGGTCTCCGCCCAGCACCTTGGCTAATACCTGGGTGCGGTCGGGGAATATGACTGTGACTGTCTCGGCCCCATCCACCACGTGTTGGTTGGTGACGATTCGGCCTTCGGTGTCCCAAACGAACCCTGACCCCTCACCCCGTTCCAAGAAATCATCGGGAATCCCGGGTACGTTTGGCAACCGGCCGGTCCCATCATTCCCTTCCAGGCCCTGGATGACCCGGATGTTGACCACCGAAGGCAGCGCCTTCTGATATATCCGAATCATGACCGATTCTTGGGCCGCCACCAGTTCGTCGGCGGCGGTGTCATCCGGGAAAACCCGTGGCGCGGACTCGGCGGATGGCGCACCACTCTCAGGCGTGGCGGTGGCGCCACCGCCACAAGCGGCGATGACGAATAGCAGCAACACCAGCGCTCCGGGAATCAGCCAGGTTGTGAGTTTGTTTTTACGCCTTGTGTTTGATTGGTCCATTCTCATTCAGGTCCATGGTGGTGATTTGCCAATTTCCAATATACGTAAAATACGTTCCATAATCACGTCATGGATTTCAACGGCTGTTTTCTGGGCAATTTCCGGGTGATTACCCGGTGCGTTTCTTGCCCGTTTTCTCCTCGAATAATTGCCAGGTGAGGTCGTTGAACGGATAGTATTTACCGGGCGAGCACCGCTCGATCTCGAGTTGGGCTTTGATCACCGCTTCCACTTCCTCCCGTTCGTGGGCGATGCGGATGACATCGTCAACCACCGCGGCCGGAACGACTACAGCGCCGTCATCATCTCCCACAACGGCATCTCCAGGGCGGACCAGCACTCCGCCGCACTGTATAGCGTCGTTTACCTGCCAGGGCCAGAACTCCGCCGGGCCCTGTTTAGCGGTGGTGTTGGCGGCATAAACCGGGAAGCCATAACCCTTGAGCGTGTTGCTGTCCCGGGCGGCGCCATCGGTAACCAGCCCGCCAGCCTTCAGTTGCATCATGCGCAGGAATTTGATGTCGCCTCCCACGGAACTGTACTCCCAGCCCATGGCGTCGATGACCAGTATCTCTTCCGGACCGCAAAGTTCGATCGCAACGTATTCGGCCGACTGGTCGCCTTTGGGCTTGTCCGCCACTAGATCAGGGCGGTGGGGCACGAACCTGAGGGTAACGGCCCGGCCGGCCATGTGCTGTCCGGCTTGTAGTGGCTTTGCGCCGTGGATAAAGCTCATGGGCCAGCCCATCACCCAGAGTCCGTCGATCAGGGTCTGGGTCGGGATGGTCCGAAGAACTTCTAGAGTTTCGCTGGAGATGGGTTTGGCATCCGGCATGTTGAATCCTCTTTTTAGTTGTTGTGTTGGTAAAAATAGGTACTTCGATTGGCTCAGTACAGGCGGGTTTCCCTCGAATACACACGTGCAATACCGCTCATGGTGAGCCCGTCGAACCACCGTTTCGAGTTATCCGCATTTAACCGATGCAGCCTATTGCGGGCGGAAGCCGTCATCCTAACCTTCTCCCGTCCGCGGGAGAAGGGACTTTGTATGTATGGCGCGTCAGGACCCCATCTGTGCAGCCAGACGGTCCAGATGGTATTCGGTATCGCCCAGGTTCGCCTCGGAGATCTTGGCGCGGGCCGAATAGAGCTGCATGTCGTGTTCAACGGTAAAGGAGATTCCGGCGAAGATAGAATGACCGGCCTCGGTGGCCAGCCTGCTCAGCATTCCAGCCTGAGCCTTGGCCATGGAGACCTCGTCATCGGCCGTTAGGCCTTGGTCCAACTTCCAAGCCGCCTGATAGGTGAGCATCCTTCCGCCGTCCACCGCAACTCTGAGATCGGCGCACCGGTGCTGGACGGCCTGGAAAGTCCCGATGGGGCGTCCGAATGCGACGCGGTGTCCGGCGTATTCGACCACCATCTCCAAGACTTTTTGCGCCCGGCCCAAGGTCTCGGCGCATTGGGCCACGGTGGCCCGACGGACCGCCAGGTCCAAGGCTTGCATCCCCTCGGCAGTCTGACCCAGGACCGAGTCATCGGGAAGCGGCACGTCATCGAAATCGACCAGGAACTGGGGATAGTTGGCGATGGACTCCATGGACGTCATAGTCACGCCGGCCGCCTTCGGGTCCACCAGGACCAAGGTTGTATCTGGCCAGGCTCGAATTGCGGGGCGGGTGGCGCAGATGATGTTAGTGGCCAACCCGGCATAAGGGACGAAAAGGCTGTCGCCGCTGAGGGTCAACCCGCCGTCACGGGATGCGGTCTCCAGGCGGTCTCCCCTGGCCAGCGTCAGGATGACCTCACCGCTGATGACCCCAGGGATCAGAGCCGTTTTCTGATCGTCGTTTCCGGCAATCAGCACTATCTGGGCTGCCAAAACGGATGATGTCAGCAATGGGCCCGGCGTCAAGGCCCGCCCGATCTCCTCAAATAAGACGGTCTGATCTGTGAGGGAGCCGCCGGTCCCGCCGAACTGCTCCGGAAGTGAAATACCCAGCCAGCCGAGTCCGGCGATCTTCCGCCAAAGCTCCCGTGCATGGCCTTCACCCGATTCTTCGGCTTGGCGTACCAAGGACGTAGGGCACTCCGCCTCGAGGAACTCGCGGGCGGAGTGCCGGAGGATCTCCTCTTGTTCTGTCAGGCCAAAGTCCATAGATCGGTATCCCTAGCGGGGCATCCCGAGGCCCCGTTGGGCAATGATGTTGCGGTGAATCTCGGTGGTGCCGGCGCCGTGCAGATGCATGGCTTCGCGGTGGATACCTTCTATATTGCCCAAGAGCGGCGCCATGGGAGAGCCGTTACGCAGTGTGGCGTAGGGACCGAGGACCTCCATTGCCATCTCGGCGAAACGCAGACGCTCTTCGCTGCCGTACAGAAACGCTACCGACGCCTCTGAGTTGGGCACGGCTCCCGAGCTCTGCATCCAGGCCACGTTCCAGCAGAGCAGCTTCCAAGTCTCCATGCCCAGCCTGCGTTGGGCCAGTTGGTGGCGGACTAATGGGTGCTCGGCCAAGGGCTGCCCGCCGTCGGGGGAGGAGCCATTGCAGAATTCGACAAAGTCATCGAACACCCGCCGCACGTTGGCATAGCGCCAAAGGCCGGATCTCTCATAGTCCAGCGTGGTCATCGCGTGGTACCAGCCCCGGTTCTCCTCGCCGATCAAACACGATAACGGCAGACGGACGTTGTCGAAGATAGTTTGGGCCGCCATCTCGCCGTTTATATAGGGCAGGGGAGTTAGGCTGATACCCGATGTCTTGAGGTCGGCGATGAATAGGCTGATGCCGCGGTGCTTCTGGGCCTGTGGGTCGGTTCGGGCAAGTAGATACATATAGTTGGCGTGGTAGGCGTAACTGGTGAACATCTTGGAGCCGTTCAGCACATACTCGTCGCCGTCGCGCTCGGCCCGCAACTCCAATGACCCTAGATCGGATCCCACGTTGGGTTCGCTGAAGCCCTGGCAGTACTCGACCTCGCCCTTGGCGATGGCGGGCAGATACTGGTCTTTCTGGTCTTGGGTTCCAAATACCATGATGGCCGGGCCGACGATTCCCAGGCCGATGGAGCCACTCTTTGGCACCCGCCAGTATCCCATGTCTTCGGCCAAGATGCCCTGTTCGATGGGGCCTTTCCCGCCACCACCATGCTCTTCCGGCCACCCCACGGCCAGCCATTTCCGTTCCGCCAGTTTCAGGTTGATCTCCCGGCCGAACTGGTACTGCTCCTCGGTCAACAGACCGAAAATCTCCTGCTTCTCCACGGGGACTTCAGCAGTGAGGAATTCGCGGAGTTCTTCTCTGAATTTTTCTTGTTGGAGGGTGAAGTTGAAGTCCATTTAGATTTCTCGGGTAGGTACGTTCAGGAGGATAGAGCGCCCCCATCTTCGACTCCGACCCCGTCGTGAGTCTCGACTTCGTCGGACCTAACCTTCCCTTCTTTCTACGGAAGGACGACGGGGGAAGGGTCATTAGTTACAAGGCGAGAGTTTGGGTGAGTATATCAGGCTGGGGCGCAGCCGCGGATGATCTTCATGGCTTGCTCTTTGGCGCCCTCGCCCATGAACCTGGGCGAGACGATGGGCAGGGTGATACCTGCCTCACGGTATCCGGTCAGCTTTTCGCGGATCTCTTCGGCGGTGCCGACCAGGCCGATCTTGTCGATGAGACCGCCCGGCACCAAGTCCAGGGCTTCCTGGATGTCGCCTGCCTGCCAGGCCACCCGCACGCCCTCGATCTCCTCCGGAAATCCAGCATCTATCATGAGTTTGCGGTAGCGGGGAAACCGGCCGGCGTAAGACGCGATGGGCATGCGCATCAGGTCGCGGGCGGCATCCCGGTCGTCGGATACGGCGCACGGGAGCAGGCTGGCCACGTCCACGTCAGCCGGATCGCGCCCGGCGTTACGAGCGCCGAGGCCGACAGCCCGAGCCGCCTCTGCCGCGTGGTCCAAGGTGCACCACGTCAAGATCGCTCCATCGCTGATCTCGCCGCAGACCTCGAGCATCTTGGGGAACACTGCCGCCACGTAGACGGGTATCTCAGTTCGTAGCGGCTCGAACCACAGGTCGAAACGCTCTATGTCGTAGATATCACCATGGTAGTTCACGTCCGAGTCCTTGAGGATTGCCCGCACGATGTCCACGCATTCCCGCAGCCGCTGCACGGGGCGGGTGAACTCCAAGCCGTGTTCCGGCTCCACCTGGACCTTGTGGCTGCTGCCCACTCCAAGGATGAAACGGCCGTTTGAGAAGTAATCCACCGAGGCCGCTGCCATGGCTATCGTTGGCGGTGTGCGGACGAAGACGCTGGTGATACTGGTACCCAGTTTGATCTTCTCGGTGGCCACCGCGCAGGCGGTTAGGACGGAGAACTGGTCGCCGCCGTGACCCTCAGCCACCCAGGCCGACTCATAGCCCAAGTCCTCGGCGACCTTCACGCACTCGACGATATCTTTGGGCGACATCCCCCCCGAAAACCCAACTCCGATGCGCTCCATAATCTGTCCTCCCAGGTATGGGTCCTAGCCGCCTGAAATCAATAACTTGGCATTTATGCCCATTGCGGGTCTATGATATGCCATACCGTCAATGAACCGTTGTATTTCGTCGTCCGATCTCGAGACTGGCAGCGGCAGACCGGACCGGACCTAACCATAATTGACTCCCCAGACTGCAATTATCTATAGCAGATACCGCTGGACGGTCATCAGCGTATGGCTATTCTCCAGCGTTTCTTCTTTCATGGTGTTGAACACCTTGGGGATCTTGCTGCCTTCTATCAGCGCGGACCTGGATCTCTCGCCCAGCCAGCAGGGGTTGTTGGGTTCGGCGTCCCACTGGGGAAACATCGCATTGGCCATACCCCTCAGTTGGGCTACTTCCCGGTTGTCTCCCAAGTGGCTTACCGTCGCGACCCTGACCATGGCCACTGGATGCCTGTTTATCCAGAGTTTCGCCCCAGTATTTTTAGTGCTGCTGGCAGGACGTTTGTTGTTCGGCATCAGCAACATCGCCCAGATGCCCGCCCGGGCGCTTCTGACACGGCAATGGTTCCCGCCGAAAGAAGTTATTCTGGTGAACGGGCTGTCCAACGTACTCTTCGGGACGGTGGTCGGAGCAGGACTGGTGGCGGCGCCGGTGATACTCGATCTAACGGACGGTGACTGGCGGATGACGCTGCGGATATTCGGGCTGTATTTCGCAGGGATCACCGCGTTGTGGATAATCTTGGGCAGGGAACGGAAAAATGAGGCCGACGAAAACGTGGTCATGCCCCAGGGCCTGGATGTGGTCAAGGGCGCGCTCGGCCACCGCGACCTGTGGATCGGCGGACTGGGGTTTGTCGGAGCGACGATGTCATTCGCCGCTTTCTTGGCTTTCTATCCCACATTGATGCTGGAGGAGTTCGATATCTCGTTGCGGCTTTCCGGCGGTATCCTAGCTCTGGGAGTGGTTGTGGGTGGAATAGGTGGCATGGTCATAGCTTGGGCGGCGAACACCCCCGTCCGGAACAGGATAATTCTTCAGGTCCTAGGAATACTGATGATTGGCACCAACGTGGGCATGGTCCTGACAGGGTCGGTGACGGCGCTTTTCGTGCTATCGTTCTTCAACGGAGTGGCCTGGACCTTCTTCCCGATCTTGGTGACAGTGCCGTTCCACTTGCCTAGGATCAGGCCCAGGGAGTTGGCGGTGGCCTTCGCGTTCACCATGATGATGACGTCGGTGGGAACTTCTTTGGGACCGTTGATTACCGGTTTCCTGCAAGAAGCCTTAGACGACCTCAAGATGGCCCTGTTCTTGATCAGCTTCACGTCGATCAGCCTGTTCATCGCGGGAAGCACCCTGAGGTTCGGGGAGCGGCGTCAAGCTGTCAAAGGCTGAAGGCAAAAAGCTTACAGCTTCCCCTACTCCAAAACCCCTTCATCTTCCAGCGACTTGTACTCATCGTCGGTCAGACCGATCAGGTCTTTCAAGACATGGGAGTTGTGCTCCCCCAATAGAGGGGCAGGTGTGTCTAGGCTGCCCGGACTTAGCGATAAGACCATCTCGCTGCAGTCGGTGGCATAGGGACCGATCTCCTGGTGGTCCAGCCACTGGAAATGGCCACGATGCCGCAGTTGGGCGTCGTCGAAGAGATCCCGGCAGTCGTTGACCATCCCGGCGGGCACCCCAGAACTCTGCAACGTCTCCATCAGAGCTCCCACATCCCAAGAACTGGTCCAAGTAGATAATAGTTGTTCCAGTTCGTCTTCATTGGCTTTTCTGCCCAGTAAGGTGGCGAAATCGGGGTTGTAGGGCCAGCCGGTGCCATCTTGGGAGATGGTCCGTTGCAGTCCTTCCCAATGGGCGTCGGAGAAGCAGCCCAGGGCGATCCAACGATCGTCTCCAGCACAGGGAAAGACCCCGTGGGGAGCGGCGCCGGGGTCGCGGTTCCCCGCGCGGACCTGCTCACGTCCGTTAACCGCGTAGTCCAACAGCACCGGCGCTGAGAAGTGCAACGTAGTCTCCAGTTGGGACATATCTATATGGATACCCTCTCCGGTGCGGCGTCTGCGATCCAACCCGGCCAGAATGGCGGCAACGGCGAACCTGGGGACGATGAAATCGGTGTAAGCGCCATAGGGGTTGACGGGGTCGCGGTCGGGCCAACCGGTCAGGTTGGTCAGACCCACCAGGGAGGACAGCACTGGCCCGAAGCCTGGTTGTTTTTCCATCGGCCCGCCCCGGCCCATCATGGAGGTGCTGAACATCACGATGCCGGGGTTTTCTTGCTTGAGTTGGTCGAAACCGAGCCCCCAGCTCTCCATGGTGCCGGGTGTGAAATTCTCGGTAACTAGGTGGGCCCACTTAGCCATGCGCAGCATCAATTCGCGGGCCCTGGGGTGCCGCATGTCGACCGTGATACCCATCTTGTTGGCGTTGTAGCTGGCGAAGTAGGCGCTGCGGTTGATGCCGGAAACCCCGTCTTTGAAGGGCGCGGCCCGCCGCAAGGTGCCGGGGCGTTTCACCGACTCCACGCGCACGACGGTGGCGCCGTATTCGCCCAGGTATTTGGTGGTCATGGGGCCAACGGCAACCCAGCAGAAATCAAGCACATTTACGCCGTCCAGAGGCTTGACTGTTTCACGTTGGGCGGTCATATAACACCGCCGCGCTTAAGAGACTCGATCTCCGCCCGGGATAGGCCGATCTCTTCTTGGTATATCTCCAGATTGTGCTCACCGATCAAGGGCGGCCTGCGGTAGAGACCGGCGATATCGACGCCGTCACCCGATTTGATGAACGCGCCTGGATACTGAACGGCGACACCCAGTTCCGGGTGGTCCAGTTCCTTAAAATACCCGCGGGCTTCGAGTTGCGGGTGGCCTTGGAGGGCAGCCGGAGTGGCTACGGGGAACAGTAAGATCCGCCGGTCGAGACTGCCCTGAACCAATTCCGCTCTGGTGTGGCCTTTGAAGAAATCTCCCAGAGGCCCGCCCAGTTGGGCCATGAGTTCCGGGGTTATCGCCCCGTATCCCATCTCTTCCCAATCGATGGCATTCAGATCGGCAGTGTCTAATCCGTCCTCTCCCATCCACCCCAACAGGGCGCGGGTGCTGTAGGCGACCGTGCCGCCTTGGACCATGTAGTTTACATAACCATCTTTGCAGGGCCAGTTGATGCGCACCCGGTTCTCCCCGGAGGTCTGGCGATAGACGCCCTGACGCTTTAGGATCGCGCCTTCGATGTCCCAGATCTGCGGCGCGTGGGCTAGGGTCTTCGCCACGGCCTGCTGACAGGAAACGTCGACGTATTGGCCCTGCCCGGCGATCATTCGATGGGTGTGGGCCAGCATGGCGGCCGTGGCGCCGGCAGCTCCTCCGTGGAGGTAGAATTGGGGGAAGCTGATGCGGACGGGGGCGCGGTCGTCGTCACCGGTCAGATACATGAACCCGCCCAGCGCCATACCCACGATGTCGGTCGCCTGATAGTTGGAGTAAGGCCCGTCCTGTCCGAAGGGGGTGATGGACACCATGACCAGCTTGGGGTTGATCTCCGCCAGACGCTTGTAGGTCAGACCCAGCCCTTCCAGATAACCGGGGGAGAAGGACTCCAATAGGAAGTCGGCTTCGGCGACCAGTTTCTCCATCAGGGCCCGTCCGTCCTTCTGCTCTAGGTCCAGGGTGATGCTCCGCTTATTGGCGGCGTAGGCCCACCAGAATAGGCTCTTCTCGGGCAGTGGGTCGTCGCCGTGGAAAGGTCCTATGTTCCGGGCCGGACTGCCGCCCGGGGGCTCGATCTGAATCACATCGGCGCCCAGGTCGGCCAGTATCTTGCCAGCCAGTATGCCGCGTTCGTCGGTCAGGTCGAGAACTCGGTAGGGGGCCAGCAGAAAATCTATCCCAGTCGGGTCGCCGGACATGGTTACTCCAAATTCAGCGTAAAGTTGAGGGAATCTACCGTAGGTATTGTAATATCCCCCAAATTTTCGTCAACCGCCGGCATAGCCGGGCTTACTGGGGAAGGCTGGAACGGGCGCTTTGGTTGGTTGTGTGGGAGTAGTTGGGGTTGTAGGATGGTGGTACGGGGAGTGTCGTCCCCGATAGAGACCGAGGCGATTGGGAAATCATGTCCACAAGGACCAACTGGTACAGCGATCATCCGGCAGCCTGTACCTGCGCCTTCTGCAACGAGAAACGCACGATGCAGCCGGACCAGGGCAAGATTGGCCGCAACGCCAAGTGCCCCTGCAACAGTGGGAAGAAGTACAAACGCTGCCACGGCAAATAACGGCCTTGGATATAAAAAAGTAAGGGCACGGCAAAGCCGTGCCCTTACTTTTTTGGCTGCAATGTTTTTGGTATCTCCGGCGGTTAGTAGTTTTCACTGGAGAGTTTGACTTCGTAGTTTGCCAACTCGCCGCCCAAGATGAAATCCGGTGGCCCTCCGGAGTGGGCCTCTCTGAATGAGGCGCTCTGGGTCCAATTCTTGAAGTCCTCTTTGGTCTCCCAGCGGGTCACCACCAGGAATACCTCGTGGTCTTCCTCGACTTCCTGGCGCCACAGTTCAAAGCTCTTGAAGCCAGGCTCTTTCTCGACTCCGCCCCGCTTACCAAAGGTCTTTTCCATGTCGTCGCCGTGGCCCGTCTTGACTCTGATACGGTTCGTTACTGCGTACATATCCCTGCTCGCTGCCGGCCTTCCACCGACATTCATCTCTGGTTAGGCTAGATAGATTCTCTCGCGAATCGCGAGTGGGAGCAAGCCAAGTATCAAAAGGCGAGTTGGTACACCACGATGCCAACCACTGCACCCACCCCGGCCCCAACCGAACCGGCTTTCATTCCGAGGGACATCATCATGCCGCAGTTCACGACTTCACGGTGACGGTATTCGGGATCCACCGCGCCAGGCACACGAATTCCCAGGCCACCCCGGACCAGCAGCGTGCCGAAGACAGCGACCAAGCCGCCGATGACGCCGCCGATAATGATGGCAAGGACAACCATTGCTGCCTCCCAGAGCCCTGCGGCCCAACAGGTTGGGCGGTAAAGGCCGTATTTAGCTTAGTTTAATCGGCCACTGGCGATGAATTCAACGCTGCAAGGGCCAATATCCGTCCATTGCCAGGCTTTGATGAATGCCTTCAGATCGGGAGGAGTAAACCGGATTCGGAGACGGTTATTCTACGGTACAGCCCCGTAGTTCGACGCCCAGCAGCAGTCTGTCGCCTTGGCCTTTCATCGAGACCGTTTGACCCTCTTCAAGCTTAAGCATGACGGCGTCTTCGTTGTCGCTAAAATTGCAGCGGACTCCGGCTTCCAATTCCACGTATGGGGTCTGAAGGATGCCCCGGTAGATCGTGCTGATAACCCCCGTGACCAAGACTACTTTCCCTTTGTACTTCTCGTCCCCCGCGGACTCGCTTTCCTCGTAGTCCGCGACCATCTGGGCAGCCGAAACTACCAACTCTGGTTCCTTGTCCGCGATCTCCTTGGCGATACCCGTTTCAGTTTCGCAGGCGACCAGGACGGCCAACAAAGCCAATAGGACTGCCAATGGGAACAATTTCATCTGCATTTTTGGAATCCGGGCGCCTTCGATCCACGATCAGCGTGTCTGATTCCAATTAGCTTATCACGTGCCTAGGACGGCGTAGCCACCTATTTGGGCCCTCGCATCAGTTGGTTTGGTCCGGGAACTATTGGCTCCTCTGGTCCGTCTTGATGATTGCAGTATATTTAAATTGGATTGTTGGAGGATCAGATCTTGAGCATCAGATCGTTTTCATTCTTGACCGGGCTTATTATTTTGACCATCGTGGCCTGTTTGCCGGAAGAGTTCGCCACTGTTGTGCCCGGCAACGAGACAGGCACGCTGGCCGGTTCGGTAAAGATCGGGCCGCTGTGTCCGGTTGAACCATATTCCACCCAGGTGGGAGATACCTATTCGTCGCGGCAACTCCAAATCCGTAGTGAACCAACCAGCGACATCGTGGTCTCATTAAACCCAGACGGCTCGTTCGAAACAGGGCTGCCCATCTGTCGCTACGAAGTGGACCTCACAGACTGCGAGTTTCTCGGCTGAGCGATCTTCTTGGCGGTCGACATAGACACATGGTTCAAGGGAAAGCTGAATGAGCAATATAGTCACCGTGGAATGCAGCTTGGGACGCCGCTGGATCTTGCCGCTACGCAGGACCAGCTACGTCACCTTTCCAGCCCAGTGCCTCAAGTTCATCAAGGTTCCCAACAAGACGATCGCTGCCACTGTGATTTTTCCGGACAACGGCTCACCGTCCGTTATCATCGCCAAGCAGTAATCGTGGGCCGTTTTGAGACCAGAAGTTATAAGGCTGGAATTATCTCGTCACACAACAGGCCGAGCGCTTCGTCGATGTCCGGTCCCAATTCGGAATACATCAACTGGTGGAAGCCTTGTTCTCGCGCGGTATCTTGGACTTCAATCATGCGTTCCAGACAGTCACCGGGCGTCCCGGCGATGAAGATGGCGTCGACCATGTCGTCCGTGACCAGGTCGTCGAACTCGGCGGCGGACGCCCCGGCCTTCTCGGCCTGGTTCAGTTGGTCCGCATCCTCCAGATCGACCCCCAACCGCTGGATATCCTCATGGCTATAGCCCCTGCGGTACATGTTCAAGATCCGACTTCCTGAGCTCTCTTTAACGAAGTCTCTGGCTGCCTGCCCGTCCTTCGATAGAGATATCTTGATCTCCGCGACTCTTGGGATATCCTCGCCCTTTCCGGACTCCTTGGCGGCGTCGTTGAAGATTCGCAAGTGTTCGGGCACACGTCCGGTGCGCAAGGCCGCCATATAATGGCCGCCGAATATCAGGCCGTCCATGTCCTGTCCGCCAACTGCCAGGCCCAGTGGGCCGTTGGCGCCACAGTATTGGAGGACCGGGGTCTTGGCGCTGAAATTCAGCTTGAACAACCCTTTGGGATTGAAGTTGAAATAGTCGAGCAGGTTTGGATAATCAGCGAAACTTACTTCTTCGCCGTTCAGGAGCCGGCGCAGGCTCTGAGAGGTCTCCCGCAAGAAGCTGATGGGTTTGGGGGTAGCAACGAAATTGTAGGTCCTGGGATTGCCGAAACCCAGACCGATGCTTAGTTCCCGTCCATCCATCAACTCGCTGATCGTCGCCACCATGTCGGCCAGATCAACTGGATTGCGGAAGTACTGGACCGTGATGGCAGTCCCGAGCTTCACCTTGAGAACACTGGCAAACGCCGCCAGCACGACGAAGCTGTTACGGCTCCTAAGATTGTCGGTCACCCAGAATTGCCCGACGCCCTTCGATTCAGCCTTCTTGGCCAGTTCGACCAGGCGCGGCAGTGGCACGTGGGCATAAGTAGGCAGATGGAATTGGACTCCTGTTTCCAGACCTGGCATGTTTTTCGCCCTCTTTAAATTTGAAACATTATTGGTATTTGAGTTCGTTGGGACTTATCCCTGATTATGCCATCTTCCATCTGCGGTTGGAGCCTCCACCGGCCAGGCGGCCAATCTCAGGCCAGGCGCACTTTTTTGGTGAAATCATAGTCTGGGGCGATGTTGGACTGGAAACGCCAGATCACCCGGTCGTCGGGAAACTCTCCAGCGTGTACCAGATCCATGAAATCCAAAATCATAGACCCAGCCTGTTCCGTTTCCTTGGGACGATAGCGGCCCGGCATCGTGGAGTTCATCCAGCCGTGGGGCATGCCGGGGAACAGGGCGAACTCATAGGTCTTTCGGTTGGATTCCAGGACGTCTCTCAACCTCCGCATGTCCTCCACCGAGACCACCTGATCGTCCTCACCCCAGATCTCTAGGACCGGCGCTTGGACTCGCTCCAGGATGAACTCGTAAGGCTCGGGCCTTCTTGATTAACTTCCCATTTGCTGGCCTGCGCTCCGCCGTGGATGACGATGTTGGCCGCTATCTCGTGGCGCACTGTTCAACACCAATGGATAATCGCCGCTCTGGCAGACCCCCATAGCGCAGATTCGGTCGGGGTCCACTTGGGGGTGGGTCAGCAGGTGGTCTAGGCTGTCACCCATGTAGGATCTGATGTCCACATCGGAGATCCTCACACTGATGTCGCCACGGGTTAGGGCCTCTTTGTCCCCGCCCCACCGCGAAAACATGTCGGGGGTCAAGCCGATGTAGCCGTAGGCGGCGAACTTCGCGACCAGGTCTAGAGTGTGTTGGACCAGGCCGTACCTTTCGTGACCCAGTATCACTGCACCAAAGGGGCCTGGCTGGTTTTCCGGAACGGCAAGAAACCCGCGGACCCGGTTGCCGTAGGCGATCATAGAAGTCACGGCGCTGTGGTAGGTGGGTTGCTGGTTGATTGGGTAACTCTTAGTCCGCCCTTCTCGGCCCGATTTGCAATCTGTTGCCGACGATTCTACACCTAGCCCGGCTCTTGGGCGGAGATCGCCTTTGGTTAAATATCTCCCGAAGAATGGACCACCTGGCCGCCGAGCATGGTCAATACCGAGTTCAGTTCAGGGATTTCGTCTTCCGGGACGGAAAGGTAATCGTCAGACAAGACCGCGAGATCGGCCAGCTTTCCCCCCTCCAGAGACCCCCGGTTGTTTTCCTCAAAACAGAAGTAGGCACCACCCATGGTGATCGCCTTCAGCGCTTCCATCCGGGTGATGATCTGTGTCGGCCCAAGAACTTTCTTAGTCGTGCGCTCTTGCCGAGCGATGGCCGCCCAGATAGTGGGAAACGGACTGTATGGTTTGTTGTCGGTTCCCAGGCCAAAATTGACTCCTTGGTCCAGGTAATCGCGGTGGGCTACGGCCTGATTCGCGGCCTCGGGTTCCTCCAAGAACCGGTTGCCGCGCAGCCACAGATGGGTCAGGGGGATAGTCTCGATGATGAGGCCCAATTCACGAATCAACTGTAATTGCTCGGAAGAAGTTTCGATTACATGGCCAATCATCCAGCGCTCTTTGTCGATGGGAATCTCCCGGTGTACGTCTTTAAAGACCTCCAACACTTCTGCTAAACAGTCGGCCACGATGGTGTTGACCCGGAGCTTGTGCTGGGCTGCCAGCTTGACCAGCCGGCGGAAACGGGCAGGTGGGTTGTAGCCCTGAGCAAAGCCCGCCCAGCCGGTAAATGGAAGCTCTGCGGTCCTGGCCCGGGCGGTGTATTCGCTGCCGCGGTAATGGATGTAGTATCCGCTCACATGGAGCATGGAATCGCCGAAACCCCAGCCCGAAGCAGAATGCGCCCATCGCTCCATCTCTTGGGCGGCTTGGGCGACAGTTTTCCACCCAGGACTCAGAACAAGGTGGGCCCTGACGGTCATCTCCCTGGCGTCCCAAACTTCCTTATAGGCCCGCATCACCTCCGGGGCTACACCGTGGCCCTCGTAGGTGCCAGTCGTTCCCACTGCGTTGTAGAGCCGCATGGACTCCTTCAGCGCAGCCACGCGTTGTTGATGGGTGAAACGGGGCACGACCTTCATAAGCGTGAATTCCACCGATGGGAACCTACCTGTATCGACAAAGATTCCAGTGGGTTCGCCGTCGTCATCGTGCTCGATGGTTACGCTGGAATCGGGCGACTGGGTGTGGCGGTCGATGCCGGCGAGTTGCAACGCCGCGCTGTTGGCGATAGCCACCGACGGAGGGACGTTCCAGGGGGTCCAGATGCCCCGGATGTAGACGGGGTTGTTGGGCGAAACCTTATCGAGGTCCCACCTGTTGGGGAACCGCCTCTCTTTTAGACTCTCTGGTACGTCAGCATAGTTGGGCGGCTCGCCCACCGGCATGGTGACCACCCACTCGCCGGGACGCTTTTGGGCCACCTGTTGCTCGATGATGCTCAAAATCTCTGGGATCGAGGTTGCGCCCTCAAGGGAGGGATTAATCCGCTTCAGGCCCTCACGGTCCATGTGGGCATGTATGTCGATGATGCCTGGGATGACTGTCTTTCCCCGCAGGTCGATGGTCTTGGTGTCGGGTCCGGCCAAAGCGAGTACGTCTTGGTCGCTGCCCACGGCCTGAACCGAGTCCCCGCGAATGGCGACTGCATGTTCGATGCTGTCATCGGCGTCGACTGTGAGGACTTTACCTGCATGCAGGATAACGTCGGCTTTTTCAGAGTCTCTTGGCATCAAGGTCACCCTCGAATCTTTGGTTGCTGAACCCTTGCAATCCTGACCGACGCAGGCTGTCTTTGCAACAGCGGGCCGCTCGACCGTGGCCGGGAGGATGTAGAATGCCAGCAAAGCATTCGTGAACTAGGAGAGGGACATGGCTGTAGCAGAAATGGTGGAAGAAATTACCGGCAGGCTGGGCGAAGAGACCCATTTGAGTGATTGGTTAGACGTGGACCAGACGATGATTCAAGGGTTCGCCGACGTGACAAAAGACCAACAGTGGATACACGTTGATGTGGACCGGGCGGCGAAAGAATCACCCTTCGGAAGCACCGTTGCTCACGGATTTCTGACGTTGGCTCTGATCCCTCATCTAAGCGGACACGTCGATGCCGACCGGCCACCGTATCCCGGTCTGAAGCTGGCTGTCAATTACGGACTGAATCGGGTCCGCTTTCCAAATCCCGTGATTGCAGGCTCAAAAGTTCGGACCCGGAGCAAGCTTGCGGGTGTCGATCAGATCAACGAAGAGTGCTTTCAAGTAGTCACAGAAGTGACTATAGAAATCGATGGTCAGCAAAAACCGGGTTGCGTCGCTGAGACCGTGACCCGGTACTATTTCTAAAGAGTAGCTGAGGGAGAAACGACCGACGGGTAATCCGTGGGCGCGATAGCAAAATACCCAGACCACTTCGATGAAGTCTGGGCCAATTCCGTTCCTAAAAACCTGGTGACGAAGGTCAGAGTCGAACTGACACGGGGTCACTCCCACCGGTCTTTGAGTTTGCTACCGTGCGTACTGATAGGTTTTTATAGTCCCGTGAACCA
>NZVX01000085.1 GCA_002698265.1 Chloroflexota bacterium
CGCTGGCATTACCCAGATCAGGTTCGCAAGGGTCGGTGGCATTGAAGGCCGCCCTCTCAGCCCGGCTAAACCGAGCTCCCCTACGTGCCTAGATGATTCAGTTGTTAATTGCCTTACCCGTGGTTCGGATGCACGGGGAACTAGGGAATTATAGAAGGGGTGTGGAATGGGTGTCAATATGAGGGTGTTGCGGAATGAACTCACCGGTTGAAGTTAATTTCACGCCCTGCAAGGTAGGACCGAATGTCCACGGTAGGCTGCGAATAATATGAATGAATGCGCCAACAATCATCGTGTGATGGTGGACATCAAATTCTTGACGGTAGTGCGGTAGTAATGATGGAAACTGTCAGTAAATAATTGAATAACGGGGGATTAGTTACTACAATAAAAGCGGATTGCCCGTGAGTGCCAGCGTGGTGAAGGCAGGTTTCAAGCCTGTCTTTTCCATTTTCTGGGCTATCCTAAAAGATACCGCCCATATTGATTTACTTTCCCTCTTAATTGCTCTGTTGATTTTCAAGCCGTACGGTCCTATCGGGTATGCCAAAGGTTTCTCATACTCCTGAACGGTAAGCATTTTCTGATCGGCCGAGATTAGGTCTGCAATTTGATGACCTGCGACATTGTGCTCCTTCTTACTGAATTTTAGATCTTCGTCAGGAAACGCTTGCTTGTAATCTTCACCAGTTGCCATGTTTAGCCCCTCAACATGTAGTCGGACAAGAGCAGATTGTAACTGGTTATCTTCTGTGGACCCCCTCGCTTCTGGCATGATGTCGGCAGTCGCTCCCCGTAAGTTCAGCCAACCCCTGACGCGATTGAGTAGTACCCCGAAGGTATAATCGTAGGGATTCCAGGTATCCTCACTATGCCTTTCCTGGTGCTCTTTCTTGTCGATCACCACCGTAAAAATCTGCGCCCTCAACCCCCTGAAAAAGAGAGTAGAGCACTTTCCCATTCTTCATTAACGGGAACCTCTCTTAAAACGCCGAAAGCACCTTTCTTGCTGATGAGTTGCGGTCTAACCAAAATCGGCGGTCGGTCCGGATCGTACGTGAAGAATCTCTTTTTAAGTTCCTCTAATCCATCTGGAACCGTTGGATTGTAATAAGCCTGGTGTATCAAGACGCCAGTGAGACCAAGATAATGCCTATCAAGCTTTTCGAGGTTTCTGTAGATATGATCGCTGGGTTCGTCGATATAAAGTCTGTGTTCAGCCACAGATCACTTCCCTACCACCGCACAAATATTCCTTATTTGTATTATCTCATCACGGCCAGTTAATGGGGAATCAGGACCGGTCTGCGAATGCGAATTGACGGAAATATCGACATCACCTATCCCGTGCGATATCGACCTTTTGGTAGACCTGCGGACCTATCGTAGTTCGTGGGGCCGCGCCATGAGTGGAAACATTCCGCGCCCCGTTTAGCACGGTTAGTGTCGCCGCAGCCCCGATATGCTCCAAGCCCTCGACATTTCTTGACATGAATCTGCCCCCGCCATACAATCCGGCCAACTGGAATCGCCCTTGATGGGCGCCACGATTCGGTGCGCTTGCCGCAGCCAGGTGATGCGCAAATACGGTAGAATAAAGCCGATTCAAACACGACCGAACTAAGGAGGCTCCAATGCCAGATTGGCCGATAGTGAAATACAAGGAAGAGGGCATGCGCGAAGGCATGCAGATCGAAGACTCCCAGATCGCCGTTGAAGATAAGGTCGAACTTCTGGACATGCTGTCCGAGACGGGCTTGCAACAGATCGTGGTTGGCTCTTTCGTCAGTCCCAAGTGGACCCCGCAGATGGAGCGCATCGACGAGATCGTAACCAAATTCAAGCCCAAGCCCGGTGTCACCTACACCGCGTTGGCGCTGAACTCCCGGGGCGTGGAGCGGGCCAAGGCCTACTCTCCCCCGCTGACCATCGAGCGCGACGCCTACCCCAGGCTGAACGTCCACATGTGCGACGTTTTCGTTCGCCGCAACACCAACCGTTCCCAGATGCAAGAGATGGAGCGCTGGCCCCAGGTCGTCGCCCAGGCCCAAGAACTACAGATCAAACAGGCCGGAATCGGGACCAACGCCAGTTGGGGTTCCAACTTCATGGGCGAGTTCCCGGTGGACAACCTAATGACCATGTTGGAGCGTCAGCACAGCATGTGGGACGAGGTCGGAATCGATGTGCGCAGCGCATCCATGGGCGACCCCATGAGCCATTGCACGCCGGCCAAGGTCGAGGAGAGTGTCTACCGGGTCAAGGAAATGTGGCCTGAGATTAACCACATCCGCCTGCATCTCCATAACGGCCGCAACATGGCCATCGCATCGGCCTACGCCGCCATGCGGGTACTTGGCCCCGACGACACACTGGAACTTGACGGCACCATCGGCGGGTTCGGCGGCTGCCCCTACTGCGGCAACGGCCGTTCCACGGGCATGGCCCCCACCGAGGACCTGCTCCACATGATGGACGACATGGGGGTCCCCACCGGCGTGGACATCGACAAGCTGATCGATTGTGTCTGGACCGCCGAGCGAATCATGGGACGCGAGCTCTACGGTCACGTCTCCAAGGCCGGACCTCGGCCCAAGTCCTTGGAATCGCTCTACGACATCAACATGCCCTTCGTGGAGACCGCGGAACAGGCCCGGCACTTCAAGACCGGCGCCGGCGCTTACGAAGGCGGCATCTACCCGTACAGCGAGCCTATCACCAGTCCCTACCGGAACCGGGTTGACGCCGGCGGCCCCGCCTACGACGACGCCAACGGCGACTTCCCCTGGAAGCAGGACTGGTTCCCCGCCAAAGACTAACCGGTCTTATTCAGTTAAGCGCACCAAAAGTGGCCACCCGATTAAAGGGTGGCCACTTTTCATTTCGGGTGTTATCACGTTGAAGTACCGCTGCCACTTCCGACTCCGTCGAAAGTCTCGACCACGTCGGATCTAACTGTCCCCTCCTCCCGAGGAAGGACAAGCGGGAGAGGGGATTTTGGTTCTCTGATGGAAGCGATGCGACGGCGTCGAATGAAAAAGGCCCCGGTTCGAACCGGGGCCTTCAAAACGTACCTTTTAGGTATTCAGGCCCGTTTGGTGATCCTGAAGATCACCCACTCTTCGAAGTCGGGAAATCGATGTTTCGACTCAGTTGAAGATCGCGCGTTGGGGATTCCAGCACGGATAGTCAGTCGGCCGGGGATCGGGATTCCGGGAATCGGTGCAGCCGCCGAACGGCGTCGTGGTCTGGGCTTCAATATTGCCAGGTTGAGGGGCGCCGTGGCTGCGAACCCATAGCTGTGCGGACACTGAACCGGCCGCACCTGGTTGAAGGCCATGTCCGATGAATATGACACCAGGCGCATTTGCCTGGCCTTCGGGAAGCGTCGTGTTCAAATGGGTGGTGCCGTTGGCTCCATTGACGATCGTGCTGCCGGACCAGAGTATCGATACCTCGCCGTAAACATGCGTGAGATGCCACTAGAAGGTGTACCGTTCGGTAGTTTCTGAGTGGCAATTATGGCCTTGGTGCTGTCGTTACTTCGCAACAAGTTGCCACTAGATCCTCGGACTGACTCAGCATTGGGCAGGGTTGTGTTGGGCACGACCTCAGGGATCTGGAAAGTCTCAAGCTGCACATGGGTTGCTCTGCTGGCATAGGAAACCAGCGTAANCCCAGTTAATGCCACCAAGAATGTTGCCAACACTAAAATCTTCTTCGATTTTCCCTCTTTCGAACAAAAGAGTAACAAATACCGTCATCTGAAAGGCTTTGCTATGCCAAGGGCCAGTAATTTCAGATTACAGGAGACGTTAGAGGAACGTGAAACACATGTCGACGCCCGGCTTGGCAGGTTGGCCAACTCTAGGGTTTTGATCGCCATTTTGAGTAGCCCGGAACCCCTTTGAGTGCTACCATGTCGCCACTCTCAATCTCAGTNACACCACCGTTGNTCAACAGACAATCAAAGGAGACCTAAGCATGGCCACCACCAACCCCACCGACCCCAACAAGATTCGCCTGACCGGCGAGAACTCTTTCATCCGGCTTTCAGACCCGTCTACCAAAGCGGAGACGACCCGGGCAAGTCACTGGCGGGTTTTGTGGTCTCCCGGNGGACCGGGGCATGTTTTGTTTCTGGAAAGCGACCTCACGGACGGCGATGTCCGGATCTATTCCGACAACATCGCCCTTGCCCGCTGGCTTCAAGACGAGATCGAATCTCTGCTCCACCCGCCTTTCGCCGATCTGAACATACAGATTATTGACGCGGAATTCGCCAAGAAGGGCGACGCGAGCTCCTTTTGGACCGAGACGATCATCAGCGACGAGGACGACATCGCCATGAGCTGGTACGACTTCATGGAGCCTTACATGCTGGTGGTTCCCGCAGGCAGCNCAGAGGGNCGCCCCCACGGTGTCTATAGCTGCTTCATCCCGGCCAGAAAGTCTCAGTTGACCATCAACGGCGACGTGGCCTCTGGCGNGGTGGTCACTGACCGGCGCGGCGACAAGGATAGCAGTTCCGCCTGCCTAGCCTGGTCCGAAACCTGGGTCCGTCCCTAACCAGGCCGGCGCAACCGGGTTTTTATGGGTGAGGCTGCCTAGGTCTGGTGGAGATTGATTGAATCGGGTGGTCTACATCTAATCGCCTCTTAATGGAGTGGTTATGCGTATTGGACTGATCACCGGAGCCAGANGCGCCGCCGTCGAACTTTCTGCTTTGGTCCAGGAAGTTGTCGAGGCNGAGAATGATGGGTTCGACAGCATCTGGTTGCCGCAGGTCTCTTCGGGGCCTGGATTTGATGCTCTGTTGGCCTTGTCATTGGCGGCGTCCAAAACCAGCCGCATCGCNGTGGGGACTGCGGTTGTNCCCATGTTCCCTATCCACCCTATGGCACTGGCGAAACATGCCCTGACTGCTCAGATCGCCTGCGAGGGCCGTATGACCCTGGGNGTGGGGCTGTCACACCGCCCGATGATTGAAGANGTGATGGGGCTCTCCTACGATAGTCCCGCCCAAAACATGAGCGAGTACCTGAACGTTCTGAGACCTTTGCTGGACGACGGCAAGGTCGACTTCCAAGGCCAATTTTTCAGCGTGAAGGCGCAGTTTCAGGTACCGGGCGCGCTCCACGTGCCGGTGATNGTNGCGGCTCTGGCACCCATGATGNTGCGCATCGCCGGCGAGCAGGCCGACGGCACGTTTACCTGGATGGCGGGGCCAAAGACCATCGAGTNCCACGTCTCCCCTCGGATCAACCGGGCGGCCGATACTGCGGGCAGGCCGTCGCCGCGAATCTGCGTTGGGATGCCCNTGGCTGTCGTCGATAACGCTAACGAGGCNAGAGAACAGGCCGCCAAGACCTACGAGCGCTACGGCCAGTTGGTCAACTACCGGAGAATGCTCGATATTGAGGGCGTCGAAGGGCCTTCAGAGGTGGCGTTGATCGGCAACGAAGCAGATGTCACGGAGCAGTTGAAAGCCTANGCCGATGCCGGAGCCACCGATTTCCTGGCTTCTGTCTTCCCGGTTGGTNGCGACGAACAAGCTTCGCTGGCCAGNTCCAATGACCTGTTGAAAAGTTTGGTGGGAAAGNTTTAGCTTGAGTTAGATCGGTTCGGTTACCAGCCCGAAGCCTCCGGTGGCAGTCCCAGCANGNCCTGGCCGCCGTACTCGTAGTTGGAGTGCAGACCGGCGATGTGCTGCCCGGCGGTGTGGAGGTCNCGGAAGTAGAGCTCTAGCTTGTTGCTTTCGTGGATGGCATTCGTTCCGGCAGCGNAGTAGAGCAGGTCCACGGCGCGGACCGACTCCCGCATGGCGTGGGTGATGGCCAATCTGGCCTGGACGACCAGGGGCCCGGGGTCAGCGACGCCGTGGCAAGCCCCCTCCCATAAGNACCCGACCGAGTCCAGCACGTAAGCCCTTGCCGCGCCGATGATCGCCTCTGCTTCGCCCACCGTTGTCTGAACAGATGTGCGGTCCCGCATCAGGGCCGGCGTGGTGGTCGTACCNGAGTTGGTGGCCAGCCTAACAAAGGTGTCCATGGCTCCNCGCGCCATCCCCAGGGCATTGGCNGCGACCAAGATCCANCTGAGCGCGGTCACCGTTCGNCGGTNGTAGAGTGGGCCNTCCGTGGCTGGTGGGTCGTAGAGCAGGCAGGTGTGTTCGTCGGCCACAAACGCCTCTTCGATAATCACATCGTTGCTGCCGGTGCCCCGCATGCCCAAGGTGGACCACGTTTTCTCAACCGCGGCCGCTGATTTGGGGACGATCATCATCTGCGTGACTGGGCCGCCTTGCGCGTCTAAGATCTGGCTCTCGGCGTCCATGATGTTGCAGTTCAGAACCAGCCAATTGGCGTGGTCGGATCCGCTGACGTAATCCCAACGGCCGCCGATCTTGTAGCCGCCGTCGATCTTCCGGGCATCGGCGGTGGGCCGGAACGACCCGGCGGCCCTGATGTCTAGGGGCTGTCCGAACAATTCCCGGCCCACATTGGCCGGGAGCCAGGCGGCATATATGGAGATGGCGCTGGCGATGGCGGCACACCATCCCACCGAGCCGTCCGCTTTGGAGAGCTCTTCAACTGCCCGGAAGGCCGTGATTGGGTCCGTCTCCGGCCCACCGATGCACTTTGGCACGTAGAGTTGGAACAGGTTGCCCTGGGCCAAGCCCTCGACCAGCGGTCTTGGAAATCTACACTCGGACTGGATGTATTCCCGGGCGGCCTTGATCTGGGGCGCCAGCGCCTTGGCAGCCGCCACCGGGTCGCTAGTAATCGAGTCGGTCACTAGGCCGAAGAGCAGGCGATGGCCTTGACGCTGCCGGCCATCTCGGGCAACACGTGGGAAGACCAAGTCTGTCCGCCGTCGCGTGTGCCGAATACCTCACCCTGCCTGGTGCAGAAATACACCTGGTCCGGGGCGTGTTCGTTAACCGCTATGCCGAAGGTGGTGCTGGACGGGCTGATGCCCTTGTCGAACCGTTCCCAGGTGTCGCCCTGGTCTGTGGAACGCATGACACCGCCCTGCTGGCTGCCGAAATTAAGGCCCACGCAGGCGTAAAGAGTATCTGGGTCGTTGGGCGCGGACTCAACTCCCCTGGAGTAGAAGATTTCGGTGAACTTCGGAAAGTCCAGGTTATCCCAGTTGGCGCCGCGGTCGCGGCTCCGCCACACACCGGTGCGGTTGGAGATGAAGACGGCTGATGAATCGGCTGCGCCCACGGTTACACCGTGCAGGTCCATCAGGTCGACATCGCCGTCGAATTCTTTGTTCACGATGGTCCAAGATTTGCCCCCGTCGGAACTGTGAGCGGCGCCTCCCACCTCCAGAGCGGCGTACATCTGGTCAGGGTTCTTTGCTTCGATGCCGATGCCCAATATTCGGGTGGCGAAGGCCATCTGGACCGAATCTTGGTTGATGATTGTCGCCAGATGCTCCCAATTCTCACCACTGTCGGTGGACTTAAAGACCTCGCTGCCCTCCGTGCCCAGGAACATGGTCTTGGAGTCGTTGGGATGGAATTTGATGGCCCAAACGTGACGTCCTTCGGCCATGTTCATGCGCTCAAAGCTATCGCCGCCGTTCTTGGTGCGATAGACGCCCCGCTGCGTGCCCACGAAGATGGTCTTGGCGTCGTCGGGGTGGATGGCGATGGCCCGCACCTGGGGCGAGGGTGGCATACCCTTGGCCAACTTTTCCCATTTACCGTCCGACTCTTCCTTGCGGTAGAGACCGTCCGCTTCCGCGCCGACATATATCAAAGTCTTTCCAGCCATGATCAATCCCTCCGGATGTAATTCTTTGTGGAATCCAGTGTTGATTGGGGCCATTTTGCGCAGACTAAGCCGTGTTGTCAATCGGGAGGCGGGAAGGGGTCTTAATCAAGAGAAGGGAGATGAAAGCTCAAAACCTAGCCAGCCGCAAACGCTACAACCACCTGCTCAGGGAGTCCTACAACACTGCCATATCCCCTTGATCTCTCATTAACAAACGTGTCCGACTTTTGCTCGTTGCCAACACGCCAAATTGCCTCTAACGGACCGATAACGGACCGGCTTGTCGCAGCCTCGTTGACGAGCGACTACAAGCCAGTTTTTCGCGGGGTAGAAAACCCCACCTGAAGCGTTGCACCGCCTTCCGGGCCGGCTCCTTGATCTGAACCGCGCTCGGTCTTTGCGAGTTGGCGTAGGCCACATTGCTTTTCTGGCATAATGACTCCTGCTAGATACCAGATTAGCACTCGAATACCCACGACGAGAGGTGTAGCATGACCCGGTTAGCGGAGAAGATCGCGGTGATCACGGGAGGGGCCGGAGGGATCGGCCAGGCGGCGGCGAGGCAATTTACCGCTGAAGGTGCGCGGGTGGTGTTGGTTGACCGCGAAGAGGCGGCGCTGCAGTCCGTGGTGCGGTCCCTGGGCGAGGACGTGGCAAGCTACGTCGTGGCCGACGTTACCCAGCCCGAACAGGTCCAAAGCTATGTCAATGAGACCGTCCAACGTTGGGGCGGCATCGATATCTTGTTGGCCAATGCCGGGATAGAAGGAATCGTTTCGCCCATCCCAGACTATCCGGTGGATATGTTCGAGCAGGTCATGGCGGTCAACGTGCGCGGAGTTTGGCTGGGACTGAAATACGTCATTCCGGTGATGCGTGAGCGGGGCGGCGGCAGCATTGTGATTACCTCATCCACCGCCGGCATCGGCGGGACCGCGGGCATGTCGGCCTACACTACCAGCAAGCATGCCGTAATCGGCATGATGCGCACGGCTGCTCTGGAATGCGCTCCCATGGGCATCCGCGTAAACACCGTTAACCCAGCCCCCATCGAGACGAGGATGATGCGCTCGCTGGAGGAGATGAGAGTAGCGGCGGCAGACGACTCCGAGGTGACGGTCGAAAGGACCAAGCAGTCCTACTCGGCGCGCATCCCCCTGCAACGCTACGGAGACCCTGAAGAAGTGGCCAAGATGATGCTGTTTCTCGCCAGCGACGAGAGCAGCTACTGCACCGGCGGCGTCTACATGGTGGACGGAGGCAGGTCGGCAGGCAGCCCCTAGACCTGGATTCTGGCATAATACCCCGCCTGAGAGTCGGCGTAATAGTAAAAATATGGTGCTGCCATACGGAGGAGCCAAATGGGAATGTACCGGATTTTCGCGGGAAGTGACGGCGAAAGCCATATCGAGGAACTGAAATTAGCGGACCACCCCGAGTTGGGCGCCATGACCAATGTCAGCGAGGTCAAGGTCCAGGAGTTTGAGGGCACCAGAGACATGCCATTGCACCCGCTGCCCGAGCGCCGGTTGATCATTCACCTTTCCGGTGAAGTGGAGATCACGACCAGCGACGGCGCCAAGCAGATCTTCCGGGCCGGTGACATCCGGCTGATGGATGATGTCACCGGAAAGGGCCACGCCCACGTCGACCTTACCCCGTCTGAAGGGGTCTACATAATTCTTACGGACTAGACCAGGTCCGGCAAAAAGCAGACCCGAAGGATAAAACAATGGCTATCGAGAGAAGCAACCCATCGGCGCTGGCCAACCCGCCCGGATACAGTCATGTGGTCAAAGACGGTACCACCATCTACGTCGCCGGCCAGTTGGCCCGGAACAACAAAGGGGAAACCGTGGGTGAGGGGAATTTTGCCGCCCAGGCTGAGCAGGCGTTCAAGAATGTCCAAGCGGCCTTGGAGTCGGTGGGCAGCGACATGCATCACATCATGAAGATGAACGTGTTCATGACCCACCGGGAAGATATACCGGAATACCGCGTCATCAAGTCCAAGTTCGTTCCTGACAATGACCTGCCGGTGAGCACCCTGATTCTTTGCTCCGGGCTGGCAGACCCGGTTTTCCGTATAGAGGTGGAAGTGATCGCGACCATCGCCTGATCACGTCCGGAGATGTGCCTAAAGGGCAACTTAATCGCCCTTCAATGAATGGCTTGACCGTGATTGGGAGGGCTGCTTAACATAATGATAGGAGGGTTGGAATCGCGACCCTCCTATCTCCCACCGCTTCACCCTGATTCATCCGGGTGAAGCATTTTTTTGTTCGTCTTCAACATCAGAGCCCTTTCAACTTGACCGGAGGTAGAATGTTAATTAACATAACGTATAGATAAAAAAGACTCCCTTCTTCAGCGCGCCGCCTGGTTGATCCTACCAGGCGGCGTTTGTATTTTCAGACGGTGTGATCGAGACTTCCATGCCATTTGGCCAAGACTNCGNGGTCTCGCGGGAAGGCGAGTTCAGGGAGATCNCTGACGTTGAAGAAACCGACTTCCAACGCCTCCGGCCCTGCCGCNAGTNTGCCTCCCGTTTCCNTGGCGGCATANACTGCCACCATCACCGGGTCGCCCGATTCCGAGAACAGTCCGATCAGTTCCCGGGTCTCCACTTCAAGCCCCGTCTCCTCCCAGACCTCCCTGGCTGCCGCGCTTTCCACGACCTCTCCCCGGTCCACGTAGCCGCCCGGCAGTCCCCAGAGTCCGTAGCCAAGATCGGTGGCCCGGCGGATCATCAGCACCCTCCCGTCCCGAGGCACGATACATATGACGGCCACCTTTGGGTCGTAGAAGATAACGCGGCCGCAGTCCGGGCACACAGGCCGCTCGCTCCCGAAGACCTCCTTGGTATCCAAAGTGGCAGCACAGGATGGGCAGTATTTATCGTCGCGGGTCAAGAAAAACTCTCTTTCGAAGCGGACGCAGATCTAGGGTGTTTGGTTAGATACAAGTGCCGCTGATTATAATATGCCTTGGCTCTGTTGCACCGGCGTTCAGGACAGCGGCTAATATCCCCAGAATACCCGGCAGGCAGCCGGAGGGAAGAGTCAAAATATTCTAGGATTCAGGAAATATCTCAGGCGATTGATCACGCCCAAGTCCTACGCGCTTGGGTTTCTGATGACGTCAGTCGTTGCGGTGTTGATCGTGATCGCCATCGTGGTACTCGGCGAGTACACCAAGACCAGAGGCCGGTTCCTGCTGACCGCGCTGGTGGTCCAGGGATATTTCTTCTGTAGCCTGGGACCGGCCTGGGTGGCAGAGCGGCGGCCCGATTCGCGAGTGTGGCAATCAGCATTGATTGCTTGCTTCGCCGGTCTGCTGGTGATCCTGGCCGGAATCTGGGGCACACCAAACTCCGACGCCTTCTGGAAGAGCACGGCCATCGTTACGACGCTGGCCCTGGTGCTGGTCTATGCGGCCGTGGTTGATGTCGAGCCGAGGAGGCTGGCCCGCAGCTTCGGGGTCAAGTCAGCCGGGCTGGCGACGGTAATCGCCTGTATCGGGATGGCGGGCGGAATCAATTGGCCGCCCTACTGGTGGTTCTTCACTCTGGCGTTTTTCGTCTGGCTTGGCGCGATGCTCGTTCCGGTGGCGGGTTATCTGGGCAGGCGGTTTAAGAGACGGTTTCAGGGCCGCTGATCTCGTATCAATTCTTCAACCCGGCTGCGCTCCGCCATGGAGTCCTGGGCCCCGGTCCGAGTCACCGACAAGGCGCCGGCGGCCGAGGCGATGATCACCGCTTCTTCCAGGTCTTTCCCTTCGGCCAGTGAGACGGCCAGCGCGCCATTGAAGGCGTCCCCCGCTGCAACCGAGTCCACGGCGTACACTTCGAAGGACGAGGTCATTCCGCGGCTGCTTTGGTTGGCGAAGTAAGCTCCTTGTGCCCCCAGCTTGACCACCACGATGCCTACTCCCTGGTCCAACAATGCAGCCGCCGCTTCAGCCGCCGAATCAAGTCCGGTCACCGGAAAACCAACCAACGCCTCGGCTTCGGTCTCGTTGGGCGTGATCACGTCGCAGAGACCAAGTAGTCCTTTGGGCAGCGGCCTGACCGGGCCGGGGTCCAGTATCACCATGACACCCTGGGACTTGGCTTCCCGGGCAACCTCCAAGGACAGCTCTGGGGTGACTTCCAACTGGAGCAGTAACGCAGATGCTCCGGGCAGACCGCGTTTGACCGCTGCGGCTTCGGCCGGTCCGCAGGTGGCGTTGGCGCCCAATATCTGAGTGATGCAGTTTTGGGCCGTCTCGTCAACGCCGATCACTGCTATCCCGGAACTTTCGCTGGTGTTGACGCCGATTCCGGAGATGTCCACCCCGGCCGCTGCTAGGCCGTCCAGCAGTTGCGGGCCGAACATGTCTCCGCCGACCCGGCCCACCATGACGGAGTTGGCCCCCATTCGAGCGGCGGCCACGGCTTGGTTGGCGCCCTTGCCACCGGCGTAGGTGAGGAACCGGTCGCCGACGACCGTCTCTCCTGGCCGTGGGAACCTGGGCGAAAAGAACACCAGGTCCATGTTTATCCCACCCAGGACCATTACCTTTGGTGGCTGTTGGGTCATTTCACGTCCACGCTAGCACCGGCTGCCCAGGCGGTCAACGCCGGTTAACAACAGGTAAAAAGGGTTTGCGTGGGCTCATGCTATAATCGCCCAGGCGTATTTGGACGCCTGATATCCCCAGCTAAACCGATAGTTCAGGAGAAATAATATGGCTGCGGCGTTGGATAAGATCAAGGTAGTGGACCTGACTCGCACTCTGGCCGGACCCTTCTGCACCATGTTGATGGGCGACATGGGCGCGGAGGTCATAAAGGTCGAAGAACCAACGGGCGGCGATGAGACACGCAAATGGACGCCCTTCGTGAACGGCGAGAGCACCCAGTTCCTCACCTTCAACCGGAACAAGCGCAGCCTATCGGTCAACCTGAAAGAACGGGAAGGACTCAAGATCGTCCAGGACCTGGCGGCCGACGCCGATGTCATGATCGAGAGCTTCCGGGCCGGGACCTTGGACCGGCTGGGGCTGGGGTATGAAGCGATCAAGAAGACCAATCCTGGAGTGGTCTACTGCTCCATATCGGGATACGGGCGCACCGGGCCCATGGCCGACATGCCGGGTTACGACCTGCTGATCCAGGCTTACAGCGGCCTGATGAGTCTGACCGGCGACCCGGAAGGCAGCCCACTGCGGATCGGCTTCTCGCTCGTCGACCTGTTCACCGGGATGATGGCCTACGGCACTATCTTGACCGCCCTCCGGCAGAGGGACCAGACCGGCAAGGGCCAGTGGGTGGAATCAGCCCTGCTGGATGGGCAAGTCGCCGCGCTCAGTTACCATGCCACCGGCTTCATGGGCACGGGAGTTGAGCCCAAGCGAATGGGCTCCGGCCACCCCAGCCTGGTCCCCTACCAGAGCTTTTCAGCGTCCGACGGCCAGTTCATCATCGGTTGCGCCAACCAGGGGCTGTGGGAGCGCATGTGCCGCGCCATCGGCCAGGACGCGATGCTGGATGACCCCCGCTACACCACCAACACCGACCGCGTGGAGCACCGAGCCGAGTGCGTAGGCGAGCTGAGCGCGTTATTTGCCCAGAAGACCACCGCTCACTGGGTGGATCTGATCGTCGAGGCGGGCGTGCCCTGCGGCCCCATCAACACAGTCGCAGATGTGGTCTCAAACCCCCAGGTATTGGCCCGCAACATGATCGCTGAGGTGGACCACCCCAACATTCCCAACCTGAAATTCCCTGGGTCTCCGTTGAAGCTGACTGATTCTCCGGCCACCATCCGCCGTGTTCCGCCGATGCTGGGCCAGCACAACGAGGAGATTTTGGAAGAAGCCGGCTATTCGCCGGAGAAGATTGCCGACCTGAAAGAGCGCGGGGTCCTGGGGAGTTAAGAATCGGGACAAACAGTGGGTCGACAGGCTCACCATGAGCGAGAGGAAACCTCGTTTTCGCTTTTTAGTCCCGCTCACGGAAATCATGCCGTTCTCGCTCATCCTGAGCTTGTCGAAGGACCGTTCGATTCAGTAGTCTTAAAATATTGAACAACGTTAAAGGTCGGTGACTTGTACCTGGCTTCTGATCACCCTTATCCTAAATTAATAATATGCCCAACAAAAAACTACGCCTGATACATACCTCTGACACCCACCTGGGCGACCCCACCGGGCACCCCGAGTCGGCCGACGCCGTGGCCGCCGTGGTGGACGCGGTGGCCCATAACGGCGGAGACATGTTGCTCATGGTGGGCGACATCTTCGACAACGAACGTGTCTCGGACGAGGTTTTGGAGTGGTTCCTAGAGCAGATGGGCCGGTTGCAGCAGCCGGCTGTGGTACTGCCAGGAAACCACGACCTGATTCACGAAACCTCGGTTTACCGCCGTGAGCCTTTCAAGAATGCGCCCGACAATCTATTTGTTCTCAAGGGCATCGAGGGTGAGTTGCTATCTTTTCCGGGGTTGGGCATCGATCTCTGGGGGCGGGCCATGCCCATGCACACCCCGGCTTTCAAACCGTTGGAAGGGATGCCGTCGCCCGATGAAAACAACTGGTTGGTGGCCTTGGCCCATGGCCATTTTCACTTTCCGGAAGACCGAGACCAGAGGTCCTCGCCCATTTACCCCCAGGAGGTCGCCGACGCGGGTTGCCACTACCTAGCCCTCGGCCACTGGGACCGCCATGTTGACGTCTCCCAAGGAAACGTGACTGCTGTGTACTCAGGCTGCCCCCTTGGCCCCATCGGGAGCCTCGGAGCTGGAGAGGTAACAGTGGTGGACCTCGACCCCCAGACCGGAGTCTCTTATCGCCAGGTGGCAATCAACTAGGGTCTACCACCTGAACTAAAACACGCTTCCGCATGGAAGAAGCGGTTAGCCTCCCACTTCGGAGGTCGGTCCTTCCAATCCGTGTGTATGAGCGTAACTAGCAGCTTCGGTACGGTTGACAGTGGCGGTCTTGTTGAGGATGTTGGAAACGTAGTTGCCCGCAGTCCGCAGGGTAATCACCAGAGCATTGGCGGCCGATCAATGTCTGGCTGGGCTGACTTACCATGAGCAGCACCGTGCCTTGCTGAAAGGGTTGCCGCTATTCAACACGGTTGGTGGGTAGGTCAAAACCCGGCGATCAAATCCGCCGCCCGCTCGGCAATCATGATGGTTGTGGCGTTAGTGTTGGCCCGGGGAATCTCCGGCATCACCGACGCGTCGATGACCCTCAGCCCCTCGACGCCGCGTACCTGGCAATATTGGTCTACCACTGCCTCCGGGTCAGACGCCGGGCCCATCTTGCAGGTGCGGCAGGTGTGACCGGCGATGGACACGGTACCGGCGATCCACGCATCCAGCAGTTCATCCGAGGCAATCTCCTCCTCTGTGGGCGAGATGCGGGAGTCAATCACCCTTTTGAAACCTGGGTCCTCGAAAAGCTGGGCGCATTCGCGGACCGCTTCCCGCAGCCGTAACCTGTCGGAAGGGTCTTCCAAAAACCGGTAGTCCAATCGCGGTTGTTCGTTGGCGTCGGATGATGTGATGGATAGCTCGCCCCCGCCTTGGGGGAACTCCAACCGGCAACCCACGCGTATCTCGTCGGCTTCGTGGCCCAGCGGCCCTGAAGTGAGGGTCTGCACTTGGATATCGTTCTTGAAAGTGGAGTCCTTTGCCGTGAAGCGCAATCCCAGTTGATTCCTGGGAGACCCGGGCTCCAGCGAGTAACCGTCCACCGGCTTGTACCGGAGCGATACAGCCGGATGGTTCTTCATGCCGCGGCCCACGCCGGGAGATTCGTGAACGACTGGTATCCGCAACCCGTCCAAGAGGTCTTTGGGCCCGATGCCCGAGAGCATGAGTAGCTGCGGGGAGGCGATTGCCCCGGCGCTGAGGATGATCATTTCTCCAGAGAGTTCGAACATCTCGCCGCCGCTCTCGACTGATACCCCCACGGCCCGGTTGCCCTGGGTAATGACCCGGTGGGCGGTCACGTTGGGCTTGATGGTCAAGTTGAGGCGGTTGCGGCATGGATTGATATAGCCGATGGCCGCGCTGACCCGGATACTATCGACGTAATTTAAAGGGATTGCGCCTACACCCTCAGCGTCGGGGCTATTCATGTCCGGGTCATCGCGGTATCCGGCGGCTAAGCAAGCTGAGTGAAAGGCCCTTTGCAGCAGAAGCCAAGATTCCTGCTTGTGCCGCGTTACCGGGATCGGACCGGTCGTCCCGTGAAAGTCGCCTGCGATATCCAGGTCCGTTTCCAGTTTTCGGAAATAGGGGAGGACCTTGATGTAGGACCACTCGTCGTTGCCCAGGTCGGCCCAGTGGTCGAAATCCCCCGGCAACCCCCGCAGGAAGATCTGGTGGTTGATGGCGCTGGTGCCGCCAAAGACCTTGCCCCGGGCCACCGCAGCGGTCCGGGTGCCCTGGGAGTCTGTTGTCCCGTGGAATGACCAGTTGTGGGGAGCGTCGGCCTCTGACGCCCGCTGGTTATGGTCGTGTTTAATCTCGTCGGGCATCAGGTCCATGTCCGGGTAATCGGGCCCGGCGTCCAGGAGCAACACAGAACGCTTTGGGTCTTCCGACAGCCGGTTGGCCAGAACGCAGCCGGCCGAGCCAGCGCCGACGATTATCACGTCATATTTCATTGGGGCCTCTAGAGGCTATGTGCAGCACGGCAATTATAGCTTGGACTGCAAGGCGTGGTAGTTAGGCGTTGCCGATCGCCTAATCTCGGCAATCCTGTGTGTCCCTCGCACCTGTCATTCGTAGGCCGACGAAGAATCTGCCAAGCATCACAGTGGCAGACCCTTCGCTCCACTCAGGATGACAGATGAGAGTGTGCCCCTGTAACGGAGGGCCACGCATGGTCGAACCACACAAGGCAGGCCCCGGCGGCGAATGGACTACGCCATCCCCCTTCCCTCTTTTGTTTTAGAATGTCACGGAGACAATTAGAGGGGGCAACACTATGGCAGCCGTAAATACAGTTTTGGGGCCGGTGGATACATCGGAATTCGGTTTCACTCTGAGCCATGAACACCTGGCCACCAACGCCGCCGGCATCCTTCGCACCTTTCCTGAACTCGTTGACCGTCCGGGGGTCATCGAGCAGGCCAAAGCGACGTTGCGGGAGGCCCACCGGGAGGGACTCCGTACCATTATCGACGTAACGACCATCGACCTGGGACGTGATGTCGAGATGATGAAAGAGGTCTCCCAGGCCACTGGCGTGCACATAGTCGCCGCCACTGGAAACCACCTGGCGGTGCCGCGGCCGTTTACCGACCTTCCCCCTGAAGTCATCGCGGACCTTTATGTCAGGGAGATCGAAGTGGGAATCGAGGGGACTGGGATCAAGGCGGGCATCATCAAGGTCGCCAGCGACGAGGGCGGGGTCACGCCGGCCCAAGAGGTGGTGCTTAGGGCGGCCGGCCAGGCGCAGGTGCGTACCGGCGTCCCCATCTCCACCCACACCTGGTCGCCGGACCGGGTGGGCGATGAGCAGGTCCGCATCCTCCAAGACGAGGGTGTCGATATGGACCGGGTCTACATCGGCCACAGCAACGACGACATGGACATGAGCTACCTGTTGGGTCTACTGAGGAAGGGTGTCTGGTTGGGCCTAGACCGATTTCCCGGCGGACGCCGTCCGGGAACGCCGTACTGGGAGGAACGGACCCAACTGGCTAAGCAGCTGATCGACGCCGGCCACACCAATCGGATCATGCTCTCACACGACCACTCCGTGCCCAAGGCCCGGTACGGACTGGCTGTGCAAGAAGAGCGCATCAAATACAACCCCGACGGCTACAACTTCATCACCCGCAACGTGCTCCCGCGCCTGCTGGACATGGGCGTCTCCGAGGAGACCATTAACCAGATCATGGTGGAGAACCCGCGCCGGTTCTTTGAGGGGAATTAGTGGGCTGGGCTTGGACCCGAGCAGGTTTTTTAGAAAACCGATCATCTCGGTCCGCTCTCGGTGTCCTTCCGGGGAAGGAAGTCGGACCACCTAGCTCATCCATAAACCGTGCCTTCGGGGTCGTTCGCACCCTCGATTCGATTTAGGAAACCTGGATACCCAGCCTATAGGAATCTGCTCTTGTTAACAGATTTGCTAACCAACCGAATTGCTCAGATTAACACCAACCATCACAAACATACTCAACCAACCGTATAGAACGGCCATGCCACGCACTTCAAAATCCAATTCAGCAGATTCCGTAACTGCCCTGCGGAGGCAGTAGCTGTCTGAGGTTGCGATGATCCGGGTTCAACGGTTGTTTACCGAAATAACACCCTTGCAATCCTTGACGAATACTCGCTAGAAGAGTGTCAAGTATCGGTCGATTTCCCATGGTGTTACTTGGCGCCGGAATTCCCGCAATTCGGCTTCTTTTAGGGCTACAAATTCTTTGTAGATGACCCCCAACGATTCTTGGACT
>NZVX01000086.1 GCA_002698265.1 Chloroflexota bacterium
AAGTAACGCGGACGCTGGTGGATGAGTAGGGGGTTCAACGACAATCGCTGACGCGAAACCTGTCATCCTGAGTGACATATGGGAAGAAGGAAGTTGGTTGAAGCAAGGGTCCGCCCTCACTCTCTCCTAGAGGGAGAGGGGATTGATATTCCTTCTACCGCGAAAAGAGCCTGATTCAAACATGTCATTCTGAGGAGTGCCGTAGGCCGACGAAGAATCTGCCAACCAGCACCTTGGCAGATTCTTCGTCCTTCCGCGGAAGGATCAGGGTGACACATGACAAGGGTCCTTCGATTCACAACCTAGGTAGCGGCGATACACAATCCCATGAACCCATTCCACATCTAAAAACCCTTGGTCGCTCTTCTCAGCGGACTATTGCCACTGCTCTGGTGATGAGCGGCACTGGGCCTGCTCGGTTTGTTGGAGGGTCCTCAGCCGGGCTGGCCTTCGCGCCCCTGCGTCGCAGTGCTTGACGGGGCCCCTCTTGGCGATCACCGTGCTCATGCTGGCGCGAGGCTGGTGGCTGGCGCCGTCCCACGGCAGTTGGTGGGGGCCTGATTGGAAGAACCGTGCCACCTACACTCTAATTTCGGCGACGGTGTTGTCAGCAACCCTCTGGGGTCTGCGGTTCGCTGGTCTGCTGGGAGCGAGCCCGCTTTAACCTGCGATGAACGATCAGGCCTCTGCCTGGGACCCTTCCCGTTCGCCCGGCCCTAAGTCGCCCAGCCCGGACGGCCCTGGCTCTCTAGCGCGCCCCCGTTGCAGCGCCGAAAGCGCCATGGCCACGAACACGATTCCCGCCGAGATCAAAAACGCGTAACTTAGGCCCACGGTAAAGGCATGGCCTACGCCCTCGGCCCCGCTGCGCACCGCCTCCAGGCTGGGCTCGGCTCCCAAGGAGTTCATCGTCGTAGTCACTATGATGGTCGAAATGGCGATGCTGGTGACGCTGGCCGCGTTTCGGACTAGGTTCAAGAACCCGGCCACCACCCCATACTTGGCCTGGCCGACCGCGTTCATCACCGAGCTGGAATTCGGCGAGTAGAAGGTGCCCATTCCCGTACTCATCAGCATTAGAGCCGGCGTCACCATGAACAGAGAAGAATCCTCGGTGACACGGGACAGGATGAACAGCCCTGTGGCCGAGCAAGCTAGGCCGCCAACCGTGAACGGACGCCATCCGAAACGGTCGGAGAGTACTCCACTGATCGTCCCCATCACTGCCATGCAGATGGCGCCGGGCACAACAACGAAGCCGGCCACCTTCGCGCTATAGCCCAGAACGTCCTGCAGATAGAATGGCATCAAGAATATGACCGACGATGAGCCCAAGAAGGTCAGAAAGGCCGCCGAGACCCCCAGCGTAAATGTCTTGCCCTTGAACAACCTCAGGTCCAGCATCGGCGCGTTGGTACGCAGCTCCCACCAGATAAACCCGGCCAGCATCATAACTGCCCCGGCAAAGGCGGCGATGATAACCGGCGACAACCAACCGGCCTTATTGCCGGTGGTCATCGCCAGCAACAAGACCACCAGAACTCCGGTTGATAATGCAGCGCCCAACCAGTCGAACCGGGCGTTGCCAGCCTCTCGTTCCTCAGACCAACCTCGCAACACCCAGGCCGTGGCCACCAGGCAAACGGCTTCCAGTGGCAAGCTAAGAAAGAAAACTACCCGCCAGCCGAATGCGTCGACCGCCAACCCACCGATGGCGGGGCCGGCAACCGCTCCGACTCCCACCATAGTCATGAACAGTCCGATTGCCCGGCCTTTCTCGTTTGCCGGAAAAGCAGCGGTGATTATGGCCATGCCGGTGCCCTGGGTCATGGCGGCCCCTACCCCCTGCAAGGCGCGTGCGGGGAAAATAACCTCCAAAGACGGCGCTAACCCAGACAAAACGGCGCCAATGGCCATCACCACCGTTCCGGCCATGTAGACCTTCTTTCGGCCGACCAGGTCCGCGAGCCGCCCCATGGGTAGAAGCAATGCGGCGATGGTCAGGGCATAGATGATCACCACCCACTGTATGGTGGGCAGATCGGTCTTGAACTCATCGGCGATGGTCGGCAACGCCACGTTGACGCTGCCATGGTCAACCACCGAGGTGAAGATGCCAATTGCCAACGCGCCGAAAACCCAATATTTAAAATTGGGGCTTTGTGATAGCGGTGTCCTCCGGTCGGAGGTGGGATCAGATGGGCCAGGGTTGGTGTCAGAGTTAGAGTCGATCGAAGACATGTTCGTTAAGATTACTTCAGTTTGGGATGGCTTGCCACACTTGTGACCCGGCACCCGATCGGGCACGGCTGTTGTATCATGAGGTGCCCGTCTGGAATCGGCAAAGGAAAAATCTGCGATCCAGGAGGCCCAAGTGGCGAGAATACCTACAGCCAGCAGAGAGAGCGTGCCCCAAGACCAACTGGCCGCTTTCGACGAAATGGTCAGTCAACGCGGCAGCGTGCCGGACATCGGGCCCATCTCCATCATGATCAACGTGCCAGAACTCGCCATGCGGGGCGAGCAGTTCAGGGCCTACATCCGCGGCGACGAGTCCAGCCTACCCGCCAACGTGCGGGAACTGGCCATGATCTTGACCGCCCGGGAGATGGATTGCCAGTTCATCTGGAACGCCCACGCCGCCTTCGGCCGCCAATCAGGCCTGAGCGACGAACTGGTTGACAACCTGCGCGACAAGAAAGACCTCCCCGCGTTGTCTGCTGAAGAGTCAGCGGTCATCGAATACGGACGAGAGTTATTCCGGACCCGCAAGGTTAGCCAAGCCAACTACGATGCGGCCTTCTCCCTGTTCGGCGTTCGCGGCCTGGTGGAACTGACCAATCTCATGGGCTACTACTCATCCCTAGCCTTCAACATCAACGCCTTCGACGTCGGTCTGCCGGACAACCTAAGCGAGTTGCCTCTGCCCGTCTAAGATAAAAAGCGCCACTTTCGTAAAGGGGGGTTGGGGGATTTAGCCCCCGCATGGAATCCGATGTTTGGCTCCATGAGTGCCACGAAAATCCCCCTTTACGAAAGGAGGGACGCCCTGACTGATGCGAGGCCGACATAGTCGACCCCATGTCTAGACTTTGATCAGGCCCGTGTATTATCATCAACCACAGTGGTAGCTAAGGATAAGGTAGCTTCAGAAGCGGCTAAGACCCTTATCGAGAGGGTTGGCACCTACCTGCCCGAGGACAGCACCGAACTTGTGGGGCAGGCATACATCTACGCCGAAGAATGCCACACAGGGCAGACCCGTAAATCCGGCGAGCCCTACATCGCCCACCCCCTGGAAACAGCCCTCTTTCTCGCAGACCTCCACCTAGACACGCACACCATCGTTGCCGCCTTGCTTCATGACGTGGTGGAAGACTGCGATGTTTCCCTGGACGAGATAGACCGGCGCTTTGGTCCGGAAGTGATGAAGCTGGTGGACGGTGTCACCAAGTTGACCCGCATGGACGACAAGCTCCAGCCCCCGGCTGATGATGTCGCCAACTTCATGGACGACGCTGAGTCCCTCCACGCCGAGAGCCTGCGCAAGATGCTGGTCTCCATGGCGGAGGACATCCGGGTGGTGTTGATCAAGCTGGCGGACCGCCTGCACAACATGAACACCCTGGACGCCCTGCCTCCCGAAAAGCGGCGGCGCATCGCCCAGGAGACCTTGGACATCTACTCCCCCTTGGCCCACCGGCTGGGTATCTGGGAGATCAAGTGGCGGTTGGATGACCTGGCCTTCCGACATCTCAACGAAGAGAAGTACCGGGAGATATCCAAGATTCTGTCTTCCAAGCGCACCGAGCGCGAAGAATACATCGAGCGAGTTTCCTCCGGACTTCAAGACGAACTCGCCCAGTACGGCATAACCGCCGAAGTTATCGGCCGGCCCAAAGGCATCTACAGCACCTACCTCAAGATGCAGAAATACGAGGCCCAAGGCAAACAGTTCGGCGATATCTACGACCTTTTCGCCCTGCGGGTGCTGGTCGAAGAGACAGTGGACTGCTACAGATCCCTGGGCGTGGTCCACCAGAAGTGGCATCCCATCCCCGGGCAGTTCGACGACTACATCGGCAATCCCAAAGAGAATATGTACCAGGCGCTACACACTACCGTCATCTGCGAAGGCGGCACGCCTCTGGAAGTACAGATCAAGACCTACGAGCTACACCGGATTGCCGAATACGGCGTGGCGGCCCATTGGGCTTATAAAGAGGGCAACTCCAGCGACCAGCGGTTCGAGGAAAAGATGACCTGGCTGCGCCAGCTGCTTGAATGGCAGCGGGAAGTCGCCGGGACCGCTGAATTCATCGAGTCGGTCAAACAGGACATCTTCCACGACCAGGTATTCGTCTATACACCCAAAGGCCGTATCGTTGAGTTGACCTCCGGTTCGACTCCCGTGGACTTCGCCTACAAGATCCACACCGACTTGGGACACCACTGCATCGGCGCCAAGGTAAATGGCAAACTCGTTGCCTTGGACACGGCCCTGGAGAACGGCGACACGGTCGAGATACTGAATTCGAAATCGGACCGTGGTCCCAGCCTAGACTGGTTGAATTCCAACCGTGGCTACGTCCGTTCCGCCGGCGCCCGCCAGAGCGTGCGCGCCTGGTTCCGCAAACAAGAACGCGGCACCAACATCCAGCGGGGCAAAGAAGTGCTGCGGCGTGAGCTGCGCCGGCTCAATCAAAAGATCGACGATAAAACCATCTTGGGTCTATTTAAAGTCGACTCCATGGACGACCTGTTGGACAACCTGGGTTCTGGAAACATCGCGGCGAGTTTGTTGTCCCACCGTCTGGCCCAGATAGGTCATGAGACCGAACCGCCGTTGGCCCAACGGCATAATGAATTGCCGCTGTCCAGCCCCAACTCCGGCATCACGGTCTTGGGCGTCGGCGACCTGCTGATACGTCTCGGCCGGTGCTGCAACCCCATTCCCGGTGACCAGATCATCGGATTCATCACCCGCGCCCGCGGAGTGACCGTTCACAAACAAGACTGCCCAAGCGTCCAGCATGAGGATGAGCCGGAGCGCTTGGTGGACGTCCAGTGGGGTCAGGAGAGGCAGCTCTATCCGGTGCGGATAATGATGAAGGCCTACGACCGGGTCGGGCTATTGCGTGACGTGACCGCGTTGGTCTCCAACGAAGGAGTGAACATAGCGTCCGTAGTCACGGGCGATTATACCGACGGCACCGTGACGTTGAGCCTCACCTGCCATACCACGGGCCTGGACCAGTTGGACAAGCTCTTTTCCAAACTGGACGGCGTCCGTGGATGCATCTCTGTAACCCGCGACCAGAGCATCACGCCCCTCTCCGCCCGCAGCTAGACTCCCTCTCTCGCCTTTTAGGCAGAGCTTCCCAGACCCCCTTTCCACCCGGATCCCGAATTCAACCGCCCCGCCATATGTCACCCTGGGTGAAACGAAGGGTCTCTTTGCTCCTGTGTCGTAGATTCCCAGTAACAAAGAGATTTTTCGGCTCCCGCCTCAGAATGACAGGTAGGGAGGATGGTCTGTCAACCGCCTCGGTCATGCGCCTACGGGCCGCCGTTATTCCGTAGCCGCCNGTGGAGCCGCCCCCCTTAACTACCNCANGTATGTATAATGTGGGCTCGCNCGTCCNCNANTACCCTCGGACGTACGNCTGGAAAGAAATCATNCTGGAGGTATCGTCATGCCAGAAAGAAAACCTGTGATTCCGCCTGGANCCGCTCCCAACCCAGCCCTTTCGCCGGGGGTCGTTGTCGGAGATCTCCTGTTCGTCTCCGGACATGTGTCCACCGATAGCGGCGGGACGGTGGTGGGTGAGGGAGACGCCGAGGCCCAGACCCGTCAGGTAATGGCCAACATTCAAGCGGTCGTAACCGCGGCCGGGGGCAAGATGGAGGACGTAGCCAAGATCACCTGCTTCATCACCGACATCGCCTACTACCCCGGCTACAGCAAGGTCCGGTCAGAGACTTGGCCCAAGGACCCGCCAGCCAGTTCCACAGTGGTGGTCGCCGGGTTGGTCCGACCCGAGTTCCTGGTGGAAGTTGAAGCCATAGTTCGCCTCCCAAGCTAGCGCCACCGGCACAGCCGGGTTTACTGGGTTGCACTTGAATTTAAAATGCCCTGGCCGATGGTCCATCCGTCAGGGCATTATGGAATCGATACTCGGTCGTAAGACCTAGTTATATCGAATCCGGGGGTCAAGCCATCCGTAGAGCAGGTCAACGCACAGATTTATGGTCAAGATCCCTACTCCGATGATCACGATCACCGCCTGAATCATGGGGAAGTCAAACTGGAAGACCGCCTCGATGAGAATCCTGCCCATGCCAGGAATCAGGAAGATCGTCTCGATGATGACGGCACCTTCAAACAACCGTCCGAACTGCCATCCGGTCATCGTAAGTATCGGCAACGACGCGTTTTTCAGCCCGTGGCGTATCACGACCGTCTTTTCCGACAATCCCTTGGACCGGGCCGTCCGCATGTAGTCCTCCCTTAGGATCTCCATCATGGACGACCGGGTGACCCGGGCGATAAAGGCCATATCGTACAGGGCCAAGGCCAACGCGGGGAACGCCATCTGTTTGAGATTGGTCCCGGGGTCGTTCCATAACTCCGCATAGCCCAGCGGCGGTAACCACCCAAACATACGCACTAGGAACAGGATAATCAGGACGGCAAATAGAAAATTCGGTATCGAAACGCCGACCAGCGAAAAAACCCGAGCGACATGGTCCAGTCAACTGTCCGGCCGAATGGCAGAGAGTATCCCCAAAGGCACGGATAACACCACCGCCAACATGATGGCCAGCACCGCCAACTCAAGGGTCCGTGGCAACCTGGTCTTCAACTCTGTCATCACCGGGGCATTGAACCATGTGGAATCTCCGAAATCACCTTTGAGGGCGCCCCCGATCCAATCTACATATTGAACGGCGATCGGGCGATCAGTGCCTAATTTATGCCGCAGATCGTCCAGTTCTTTCTGGGTGTAGCCACTTTCGCCGTCGCTCAGGATGGCCAGGGCCGTGTCCCCTGGAATGATGCTCATCAACGTGAATACGATGATGGTCAAAAGAAGGACTGTTGGAATGAAAAGGGCGACCCGTTTTATGGCGTACTGGCGCATCTTTGGCTTTCTCTTAGAGGGCTGTTCGACCGGTTGTTATATTAGGGTAATTAACGCCCGCCCTTGGCTTGGTCGGGGAGCCAGGTCGCCAGCTCTGGAAATGCGATCACCAGACCGATGACCACAAACATGCATACCATAAACGGCAATACACCCACGAAGACGTCGTTGATGGTGCCGGACTGGACGAACGCACCTTCATACTCCGACAGTTCTTTGTCGGAGTCCCGCCGTGCGCCGTGGAGCACATAAAGGGCCATACCCTGAGGCGGGCTGATCTGGGCGGCCTCAAGGAGGATCACCATGATTATGCCGAACCAGACCTTGTCCACATTGGCGTCGCTCAATACTGGAATCAGAATGGGCAGGGTGGTCAGCATCATGGAATAACTCTCCATGAACGTTCCCAGAATCAGATAGAACACCACCAACACCAGAATCAATTGTAACTGAGTGAGTTCGAACGCGGCGATCCACTCTGCCATATCCACCGATATCCTGACGGCCGCAAACGCGAACTGTAGTGTGAACGCCGCCATCAGTATCAGCAAAATCATGGCTGAGGTGCGGGCCATAGATAGGAAAGACTCCTTCAATATGCGCACCATGTCGTCGAAGTTTTTGCGTATATCGCCCGGCAACACCGGCCTGCCGCTCTGGAAATCGACCAGCCGGATCTTCGCCACACGGGGAAGAACTGGAAACCGTCTTACGAGGCCCGCCAACAGGCTAAGGAGCAACATTCCCGAATTCCCAGCCAGGGTGAGGGCGAATGCCCCAGTCACTCCAGCGGCGGCGGCTTCGGTAGGTGTGGCAAACCCGAAGTAGATGCTCCCTAACACCGCGAAGATCAAAAATCCGATCGGCAGCAGACTAAATAGCCCAATGAAACGCAGCCGCCAAGTAACTATCTCTTCTTTGGGCGCGATCCCCGGCCAGATCTTGGCTGCGATCACAATCATGATCATGAACGCGACGGCCAGAATCACGCCGGGAATGAATCCCGCTAGAAAAAGCCTGCCTATCGATTCACCAACGATCAGGCCGTATAAGACCAGGCCGATACTCGGGGGAATCAGGATGCCCAAGGTCCCTCCAGCGGCCAAAGACCCGATGACCAGACGCTCGTTGTAGCCCCGTTGTCGGAAGGACGGAAGGGCAACCCTGCTGATAGTGGCCGCTGTGGCCACGCTGGAACCGGCGCAGGCAGCGAACACGGCACATGAGGCGATATTGCTGTGGATCAGACCACCGGGGATGAATACCAGCCAGCGGGAAAGGACGTTGTACATCCGCTCGGCAACACCGCTACGGAGGACCAACTCCCCCATCAGGATGAACAGCGGAATGGCTATCAAGATGAAGTTGGTGCTGCCTTCCCAGGCCCGGTTCCCCATGATGTTCCAGAGGTTGGGATTGGAGATATTGAAGAACTTCATGAGGATGAGCGCGATTGCGCCCAACGCTCCGGCCACGTACAGGCCGCCCATGAAGAAAGCGCTCATCATCGAGAACGCTGCTGCGATCGCCATCGTTTATATCCATCTCCCGCTGCGTTGATTCCACGTTGAATTAGGGAAGGTGCCAAGGGACAAAGGGTCTAAGTTAGCTACGAATATTCGTCCGCCGTGGATTGCCGTTACAGACTATATAGGAACACTCTGAAAGGAGACAGCCGGTCGGGGTTGATAGTTGTTATCGAAAGTATTCGCCAATATCCCTGGCTTGGCTAGTCGTCGGCCGCCGCAGGGACAGCGGTAATGGTCTCCTCCCAATCGGGTATCAGGACACGCCCGGTAGGCTCCATGGACATAATTACAACGGCGCCCGCAACGCTTGTTAGAGTCGAGACGAGGATGGTCGCGGTATAAGAATCGAAGATCCAGAAGAGTGCGCCGCCGACCCAAGCCCCCAGAGCCATGCCCGAACCGGCGCCCAGTTGCTGCCACCCGAAGGACGAACCCATGGGGCCGCGCCCGAAGTACTGCCGGTTGATCACCGGGAACGCCGAGCCTTCGCCACCGTACCCGATGCCGAAGATTACCGCGAACATGTAGAACTGCCACGGCTCGTGTGCCCAGAAGAGCAGAAGCACGGGGAGTCCCTGCCATATGAAGGCGGTGGCCATGGTCCCCCTGGCGCCGATGTAATCGGAGATCACTGGTGTCAGGAACCTGGTTGTCACGCTGACCAGGGCTAGTGTGCTGAGCACTCCGGCGGCGGCAACCTCTTCCATGCCACCCAACACGGCGATGGGAATGATGTAGATGATGACTATGGAGTGGCTGACGCAGCCTAGGAAATGTATCGAAACTAGCTTCCAGAAGGTCGTTGTCGCCTGCATGCTGGAGCGGAAGGCCTTCAGCCGAAGCTGTTCAAGCACCGGGTCCCGCGCGGGTTGCGGACTCTCGGACATGGGTGCGCCAAAGGCTGTGGTCCCGATTTCCGACGGCTGGTTCCGGAAGAAGGCCATCAAGAGCAACATGATTATTCCGCCAATGATGCCGATGGACCAGAAAGCTGTCTTCCACGATGCGCCCACGATCAGGACGCTGACCACGATGGCCATCACCGCGGGTCCAAGGCCGTGGGACGCTTGCAGAAAACCCACCCCGTAACCCAGGTGTGTGCGGAACCAATAAGAAGCAGTGGTGATTATAGGGACGTTGAAGCAAGCGCTGGCCACACCCAAGAACAGTCCATAAGAGATCCACAGGTGCCAGACTTGAGAGACAACTCCGGTCATCAAGGCGCCGATGGCGAATGTGCCGACGCCCACCAAGATGACCTTGCGTGCCCCGTAGCGGTCGGTGCAGTAGCCGCTGAGGGGGGCGAGCACGGCTCCGGTGATGCTGGCCATGGCGTAGGCCAGCGTGACTGTCGCCGGGTTCCAACCCCTGGTTTCTTCCAGAGGCACGATGAGCACGCCGAAGGCCTGCCGGATGGACCCTCCGGCCATGTGCATGACAGCCGCGATAGCAATGACGACCCAGGCGTAGTGAACCGGGCTCGAAAGGCCAAAGGCGCCTTTGTTTTTAGGTTTTATCATGGCCAAGGCCCATTCTGCGCCCGTCGCGTACCCCTGTCAATTGATAAACCAGTGATATCAGTATTTTATCTTCGATAGTGACTTGTATCGAGCCGCTCCCGAAACCCCTCCGGGTATAATCCCCTGGATAAATAGTCTCGGCGAACGACGACGGCGTTGGAGGTGAATTTTGGCAGCGGAACAGAAGCTGAAAGAGATGGGTCTGGAACTGGGGCCGGTGGGTACTCCGGTTGCGAACTTCCTCCCGGCGGTACAGACCGGAAACCTTCTTTACGTGGCCGGCCACATTGCCGGCAAGCCCGATGGCACGGTGCTGAACGCCGGAAAAGTAGGCCGCGACGTGACCGAAGAGCAAGCCTATGCGTCAGCGAAACTAGCCATGCTCAATTGCCTGGCGTCCATCAAGGCAGCATTGGGCGACCTGGATAAGGTCAAGCGGGTTGTGAAGCTATTGGTGATGGTCAACGCCGACCCCGAGTTCGACCGTCATTTCGTGGTCGGCAACGGTGCCTCCGACCTGTTAGTAGAGCTCTACGGAGATTCGGGCCGCCACGCCCGCTCCGCCGTCGGCATGAGCGGCCTCCCCCGCAAAAGCTGCGTGGAGGTTGAGATGATCGTGGAGGTTGGGGAGTAGGATCGGGGTTGGCTAGAGGAAATTGACCGAGAATCCCCTCTCCCCCTGGGAAAGGGTTAGGGAGAGGGCGATCCCTCGGCGTAGGCTTACTCCGCCTACCCACCCTCATGCTGCCGGTAGCGGTTCACTATGGGGAGGCGGCGGTCTTTGCCGAAGGCGCGGTGGGTGATTTTGACGCCTGGCGGGGCCTGGCGGCGCTTGTATTCGTTGCGGTCCACCGCGGCAATGACCTGCCGGACAACAAAAGGGTCCATTCCCTGCGCTACCATTTCCTGATAGCTTAGGTCGTCCTCCACATACGCTTCGACTACCGGGTCCAGCACCTCGTAGTCGGGCAGACTGTCGGCGTCCAGTTGGTTCTCCCGCAGTTCAGCGCTGGGCGGTTTGTCGAGGATCGCCACGGGGATCACGTCATCCATCGTCCCAAAACCCACACCCTGCTGGTTGCGCCATCGGCACAGCTCGTAGACCGTGGTCTTGGGAACATCCTTCAGCACCGCAAAGCCGCCGGCCATGTCACCGTATAGCGTGGCGTAGCCCATGGCCATCTCCGACTTATTGCCTGTAGTGAGCACGATCCAGCCGAATTTGTTGGACACCGTCATCAGCACGTTGCCCCGGACACGGGCCTGAACGTTCTCCTCGGCCACGTTAGCCTCGGTGCCCTTGAACTGCTCCGCCAGCATGTCGGTGAAGGCCTGGTGGGCTGGCTCGATGGGCACCTCCCACAGGTCTAGGCCCAGGTTATCGGCCAGCTTCTTGGAGTCGCTGATGCTGCCCTCGGACGAGTAACGGGAGGGCATGGTGATCCCCACCACGTTTTCTTTGCCCAACGCGTCCACCGCCACGGTAGCCGTCAGCGCCGAGTCCACGCCGCCCGACAGGCCGATCAGCGCCTTGGTGAAACCAGACTTACGCAGGTAGTCGCCGGTGCCCATGACCAAGGCCCGGTAGATCTCCTCGGGCCCGTTCATGGCGTCCAAGATGGTCTGAGCTTCCAGAGAGGACTTGATTTCAGCGCCTGCCTCCGACACGGTCATGGTCTTAGGAGTGCCCACTCCAGCGCCGGCGTTCGCCGGGTTTTCTTTCGCCTGGGAGGGAAAACTTAAGTCCGTTATTAACAGCGATTCCTGAAAGGCGGGGCCCCGTGCAACCAGGCCGCCGGCGGGGTCACAGATTATGCTGCCGCCGTCAAAGACCAGTTCGTCCTGCCCGCCAACTGTATTCACGTAGGCGACAGTCAGGCTGTTCTCCGAGGCCCGCTGGGCGATCATGTCTTCGCGGAACGCGCATTTGCCCGCATGGAAGGGCGATGCGTTGATGTTGACGATCAGCTCGGCCCCGGCTTGGCACTGGACCGTGGTCGGGCCCACCGGATACCAGATGTCCTCGCAGATGTTGACGCCAACAGCCACTCCCCCGATCGTGTACACCGGGCATTCCGAGCCCTTCTGGAAGTAACGCTGTTCGTCAAAGACGCCGTAGTTGGGGAGGAAAATCTTGTGATAGGTGTCGATCAGCTTGCCGCCATAACACAGCGCGGCGGCGTTGGTGACCTGCGGCCCGACGTCTTCCGACTGACGCTCCAGCGAGACGATGTGCACGTAGCCCAGGACCACGGCGATGCCCTGGGAAGCCGCAGCTACTTTTTCCATCGCGGCCACGTTGTCGGTCAGGAACGATCTCTTGAAGAGGAGGTCTTCGGGAGGGTAGCCGGTGATGGCCAACTCGGGAAATGCAACGAGGTCGGCTTGGGCCTCCCGGGCGCGTTCCAGATAGTCCAGAATCTTGGCGGTGTTCCCGGCGATATCCCCTACCGTGGGGTTGATCTGAGCCAAAGCCAGGCGGAAGGTCCGTGCCATGCATTTCCTCGTGTGGCCTTTTGCCGAGTATACAGACTTCATAAATGACATGCCAATCTAAGATCTCGGTCAACGATGTACCTGGCGGCGAGGCCAGTGGTGGACAAGGGCCATCTGCCGACGCTAACATTCGGTCATAAACCAGAGTGAGCGCGCGGGCGTTAAGCCCAGCGGACAGAAAGGAGAATAATCATGGATTACGCCATCAACCACGTCCATATCAGGGCAAAAGAGCCCAAGGTATCGGCCGCGTGGTACGAAAAGATTTTCAATGCCAAGATAATTTCTGAGCGGGAAGTCATGCCGGGCACAATCACAATCGGTATGCAGGTCGGCGGGCCGACGCGGCTGAACATATCCTCTCAGCCGCCAAATTCCTCGCCTGAAAAAGCCGTCCCCGAGCTCAATCGTCTGGGTCTGGAACACTTCGGCTTCCACGTGGAAGACCTGGAATCGGAGATGGACCGTTTTGAAGCTGAGGGCATCCGGGTTATATTGCCCCTGACAGTGACTCCCCAAGGGATCAGACTGGCCTACATCGAGGGTCCGGACGACGTGGTGATCGAGTTGGTCCAGGCTGCACCGTAAGCAACCAGTAAACAAACTTGGCTAGAAGGTTTAAAGGGTTTAATTAGATGCCGCAAAAGATGACCGGAAAAATGGCCGTATTGGAGATGCTTAAGTCGGAGGGTGTGAAGCACGTCTTCGGCAACCCTGGGACCAGCGAAGCTCCAATCATGGACTTGCTGGGCGACTACCCGGAGCTCCAATACATCCTAACGCTGCAAGAGAGCGTGGCCATGGGCATGGGTGAGTCCTACGCCAGGGCTACCGAGAAGCCGTCTTGCGTGATGCTCCATGTGGACAGCGGGCTGGCTAACGGCATCGCACTGATGCTGGATGCGCTCAACACGGGAACACCGATGGTCGTATTATCGGCGAACTACGACGCCCGAAAGATCAATGAAACCAAGACCGACCTGGCCGAGTTGGTGCGTCCGGTCACCAAATGGTCGGTGGAGCTGAACCTCCCGGACCAAATCCCATCAGTCATGCGCCGCGCGTTTCATGAGGCCAACAGCCACCCCAAAGGGCCGGTCTATGTCGGTTTCACCGCCAACGCCCTGGAGGGTGAGGCGGAGATGAACATCGTGCCCTCCAGTAAGGTCCACGACTCCTACCGCCCCGACCCAGAAGGGATTGAAGCCGCCCTGTCACTTATCATGGCCGCCAAGCGGCCGATGATGATGGTGGGGGACCGCGTTTCGGAGGACCACGCCAACGACCTGGCCGTGGAACTGGCCGAGCTTATGGGGTTCCCGGTCCACCAGTCACGGGGCGCCGAGGTGTCATTCCCGACAACCCATCCTCAATTCTTCGGCAATCATTCCCTACGCGTCACCAGCAGCCGGGAAGAACTCCTACAGACCGACCTGGTCCTGGCCATCGGCATGGACGCCATGGACGAGCTGTTCTACTGGGGAGACATCATCCTGGGCGAAAACACCAGGTTAGTCCACATCGACCCCATCCCCGGCCGCGCTGGAAGGTCGGAGCCCACGGACGTTGGCATCGTCTCCCATTGCGGTCTGGCTATCGAGGAACTGATCCGTTCGATCAAGCCTCTTCTGACTCCGGAGTTGGAGAACGAGGTCGACGGCCGGAGGATAGAGGTAGTGGCTGCGGCGGCCCAGAAGCGGAAGGCCTTCGACGATTCGGTGATCGCCAAATGGAATAACAATCCTATGACCCCGGCCCGAATGATGTCTGAGTTGGCCGAGGCCCTGCCGGACAACGCCATTGTGGTGGACGATTCCATCAGCAACCGCGCCACCATGCGCCATTATTTCCAGGCCCAGAAGCGGGGAGACCTTAGAGGGTTCCGGGGCCAGTCCATCGGAGGCGGCATCGGCGTCACCATGGGCACCCAGGTCGCCAATCCAGACCAGCCGGTGTTCGGCATCATCGGAGACGGCAGCGCCCTGATGACCATTCAAGGGCTTTGGACGGCGGCCAACGACAACATCCCCTGCATCTTCGTCATCTGCAACAACGGCATGTACCGAGTTTTGAAGATGAACTTCGACGTGTACCAGCGGGAGATACTCCAGCAGAAGGAATCGGCCGGCGAGAACCTCCCTTATTCGGACTTCCCGACGCCCTTCGACGTTGCGGCCATCGCCAACAGCATGGGGGTGCACGGAGAGAGGATAACCGACCCGTCTGAGATAGCTCCGGCGGTGCAGCGGGCAGTCGCATCTGGAAAACCGGCCGTGCTGGACATAGTTATCGACGGATCCCTTTAGAGTCCCATAAATACGGAGGCATGTTGGATATATTCGAGACTGTAGTCGCCAAGTCGGCGGGCATCACCGCCGGCAGTCCGCTGACCGCTGTTTTAACCTTGCGCAAGGAAATCCTGGAGCTGACCGAGAACTCTCATGAGGCGTCACTCCGGCCCAACCAAACGGGCAGCCTGACACATTCCGAGAGGGCCGGACTGGCCTGCCGGATTACCAAGCGAAACAACGACCCGGTACTGACCAGGCATTATGAAACGATGTTTGGCGTGGGCAGCCAGCAGATCGCGGATACCGGGTTTAACGGTGGCGGCGACGACCGGTTGAAGGCGATCATTCGGCACACGGACCTGGTGACGCTCAACCCTAAAGACGCGACGGAAGGAGATATCACGGCATTGCGTTCGGTGGGTCTGGACGATGCGGATATCGTCAGGCTCTCGGAACTGATCGCCTTCATCAGCTACCAGGTGCGGGTGGTCGCAGGGCTGCGGCTCATAGCTGAGGTAGCATGAGCGAGCCGATCAAAGACTTCACCACTGTCGTTCCCTTCTGGCAGCCCCGAGTTGCCCCAGTCATATTGGAAAACGCCACGGACGAACAACTGGCGGCGATGAAAGTAACGGTCTCCAACACCAAGATCGGCGAGTACACGTTGGTGCTGGCGCAGGACCCGGAGACGCTCCAGCAACGCACGCCCCTCTTCAACGGAATCATGTACAGCCGTGGCGGTCTGTCCCGGGCCGAGACCGAGTTGGGCGCGGTGGCGGCCTCAGTGGTCAACCAGTGCATCTATTGCGCCGCAGTCCACGCCAACCGCTACAACGAATTGACCAAAGACGAGTCCGTCATGGATGCCATCTTCTCTCCGAGTGAGAACGATGACGAAGATTCCCCCATCAGCCCACGCCTAAAGGCCTTGTTGGATTTCGCTACCAATCTCTCCCAGTGCCCGTCCGTAGCTACGAAAGAGGACGTGGAGCGGCTGATCGAGAACGAGCTCAGCATCGGTGAGGTGCTGGACCTTGTGCTGTCGGCATCTTTGTTTGGCTGGGCCAACCGGTTGATGCACGTGTTGGGAGACCCTCTTCCCAAGGACTAGGCCAGCCCAATATGGTCCTTACATATTCGCCCAAAGCCGCCACGCCCGGTGACCTCCGTTGAACTTCGCAGGACTGCGCGCCCGGTTGGCCCAACGGTTGCCCTTTTACTACGGGTGGGTGATTTTGGCCGTCGCTTCCGTGCCCAGCTTTGGGGCGCGGCCGGTGATGGCGGTGGCTACCCTTTCGGTCTTCGTGGTCCCGATGACCGACGAGTTCGGTTGGTCGCGGGCCCAGTTCTCCGGCGCCGTCAGCCTGGGGGCCTTATTCGGGCTCCTGGTCTCACCCTTCGCCGGCAGACTGATCGACCGGTACGGCTCCGGCGTGCTGTTGTCGGCCTCCTCTGCTGTTGTTGGACTGTGCGCCATCGGCCTCTCCCTAACCTCTCCCATATGGACATTCTACGCGTTGTACGTTCCTGGCCGGGCGGTGTTCTCCAGCCCGCTGGAGTTGGGGACCTCCACCGCAGTGAGTAACTGGTTCATCCGCCGCAGGCCCATGGGTCTGGCCTACATGGGAATCATCCAGGGCATCGGGCTAACCATATTCCCAGTCATCGCACAGGTATTGATCGACGGCTGGGGTTGGCGGACGGCGTGGCTAGCCGTGGGAATATTTACCCTGAGCACCGGTATCATCCCGGTGTTGCTGCTGATGGCGCGCCGGCCGGAGGATATGGGACTGGAGGCCGACCCGGAGAAAGACCACCGAACTGTACCCACCAGTGATGTCGCCGCCGCGGGAGCACCGCCCTCGGCCAGCAACACTGAATCCAACTACACCGTGCGCCAAGCGTTGGCGACCAGGGCATTCTGGTTGTTGGCGATTTTCTCGGTATTCGGGTTCGTGGTGCAGGCCGGGATTAGCCTGCACCAAGTGCCTCACTACATCGGCCAGGGTGTGCCCACCCATCTGGCGGCGTTAACCGCCAGCACTTTTGCATTCGGACAGGTGCCTGGCGGCGTGTTCTGGTCGTTCTGGGCCCGGCGTGTCCCGCTTAGGGTGCTGTTATCGGTCGCGGCGGCCACCATGTCGGTGGGCGCCATCGGCACAGGCTTCAGCAGTTCACTATCCACAGGAATACCCATGGGGTTCCTGCTGGGAGTCGGCGTCGGCGGGATACATCTGCTGCTGCGGTTAACTTGGGCCGACTACTACGGCAGGCTGCACCTGGGCAGCATCCGGGGGTTGACCCTGCCGGCACAGATCGGCGGACAGGCAATCGGGCCGATCATCGCGGGGTTCATGTACGACTCCACCGGCGGCTACGAGACGCCGTTCACCGCCTTCGGAATCATAGTGGCCTTCGCCGCGGTGATGGTCCTGACTGCCACTCCGCCCGGTCCACTGCCGCAGGGGAGTGTGTTGGTGCAGCCAATTGTAGAGCCGGTGGGGGATTAGTTTAGGGGCTTCCGGGTGAACCAAAAATCCCCTCTCCCGCTTGCGGGGTTGGGTTGGGTTGGGGGCGAATAGTTCACAAACAGCGCTTTGGTTGGTCTAGAGCCGTGGCCCCATCCTAACCTTCCCCTGTTGCGGCGGGAGAAGGGATACTTTGACTATCCCGCACTGATCCTCCAGGAGCCCACCTCCACTAGCACTATTGTCACCCTGAGTGAAGCGGAGGGCCTGCCAAGGTGTAGATTGGCAGATTC
>NZVX01000087.1 GCA_002698265.1 Chloroflexota bacterium
GCGGCGGCGAGATATTCCAGATGGAAGCCGGGCAGATCATTCTCTCCGCCGGGGCCATCGCATCACCTCAGATCCTCATGCTGTCCGGAATCGGTCCGGCGAAGCATCTTCAGGAGAAAGGCATCACAATCGTGGCAGACCTTCCGGGCGTTGGACAAAACCTGCGCGACCATCCGCTGGTGGCGGTGCGGGTTAAGACCAAAGACGATTTTCCGCTGGACCCGGACGCGCCCCGTTTGCAAACGGTTCTGCGGTACACGGCCGGCGGCTCTGAAAACCGAAATGACATGCAGATTTTCCCTTCGTCATTCTCGACCCCGCTGGGCGGCGACCCGCTGGTTGAGGAGGGCATCCGCTTCACCTGTATGCTCGAGTTGGCAGAAAGCGCCGGTGAACTGCAGCTCAATTCCGCTGATCCTAAGGAGCAGCCTTTCATCGATTGCCGCTATCTAGAAGCGCCCAGAGACCGCGAGAGATTGAGGGAGGGCGTGCGGATCATAATTGACATGATGGAACACGAGTCGTTTAAAGATATAGTGGAAGAGTTGATCTCACCGGTTGAATCGGACCTGGAGTCGGATGAGACCCTTGACCAGTGGATGTTGGAAAACGTTTGGATCGGCCAGCACCTTTCCGGCACTTGCAAGATGGGACCGGATTCCGACCCGATGGCAGTGGTCGATCAGTACGGCCGGGTGCACGGCATCCAGGGCCTCCGGGTGGCGGACGCTTCGATCATGCCCGACGTCATCCGCGCCAATACCAACGCGACGACGATCATGATTGGGGAACGGGTAGCCGCCTGGGTCGCCAATAAGTAGACTACATCAAGGCCGGGACCAGCGCGACAAGTAGTAAATTATTTCTAACACGATTCAGGACCAGGTGATGCAAAATGAGTAATGGAACCCAGCCCAACGGCCCCGGAGCCCTGACCTACGAGGCTGTCAGCGGCTATCGGGAAAGCTTTGATTCCGACCCTTCCAAGCGGCTGGTGCAGAACGTTGTGACCCAGCACGACGTGAACGATGTGGCCCTCAGCCGGTCCATCGTCACTGAATCGCCGCATTCCTTCTCCATCGTGCTGGACGATTGGGGTGTGACAAACCAGGCCCGGTCCGGCCGCTGCTGGATGTTCGCCGGTCTGAACCTGTGTCGGGTCGACACCAGAAACGTCCTCAACGTGAAGGAGTTCGAATTCAGCCAGAACTATCTGATGTTCTGGGACAAGCTGGAGCGGGCCAATTTCATCTTGGAAGCGATCATCGAGACCGCCGGCCGGCCTGCCGATGACCGTACCGTTGCTTTCTTGCTACGGAACCCCATATCAGACGGCGGCCAATGGGATATGTTTACGGCTTTAGTGGCCAAACACGGCGTCGTCCCCAAGACTTCTATGCCCGAGACCGAGAGTTCAGCCAATTCATCGCGCATGAATTCTAGCCTCAACTATCAAACGCGGCAGGGCGCCAAACGCATCAGAGACGCTTACGCCGGTGAATCGGGTCTGGACGAACTGCGCGCCATCAAAGACAGAACGCTGAAAGTCATCTACGACGTTTTGTGCATCCACCTTGGCACTCCGCCCACGGAAGTCGATTGGCAGTGGAAGGACAAAGACGGCGAGTTCACCCGGTCGGGAAAGCTCACGCCGCTGCAGTTCGCTGGTGAATACCTGCAGACCGACATCCATGACTACGTCAGTCTAGTCCATGACCCGAGGGAGACCAGTCCGGAAGGCGCAACATTTACGGTGGAATACCTGGGTAACGTGGTGGACGCCCCGGCAATCAGGTATCTAAACGTCGATATCCAGCTCATGAAGGACATCACCCTGAAGATGCTGGAGGACGGTAAACCCGTCTGGATGGGATGTGACACCGGTAAGCAGATGCACCGTGACCTAGGCCTGTGGGACGCCGATCTTTTCGACTATGCCAGCGTCTACGGGGCCGATTTCTCCATGGATAAAGCGACTCGGCTGGAGTACCACCAGACGGCCATGACCCATGCCATGATGTTCACCGGCGTCGACGTGGTGGACGGCGTGCCTCGCCGCTGGCGAGTTGAGAATAGTTGGGACGACAAGGTCGGCAACAAAGGCTTCTTCCTGATGAATGACTCCTGGTTCGCGGAGTACATGTTTGAGATCGCCGTTCCCAAGGAATACCTGCTCCCCGAATTGCAGAAGGCGCTGGACCTTGAGCCCATCGTCCTGCCCGCTTGGGACCCCATGGGGTCTTTGGCTGGCGGGTAGCTAAAGGCTCCTGGAATAGATCGATTCGATATAGTTCGTTTGGTTAGAAACGCCCAGCATACGAATGGCAAATATTTGCCGAGGAGCGGGGGTGACGTGACCAAGCGATACCAGGGAAAAGATTATTTCTTCGAAGTGGGTCAACCAATCTATTGGGACAATAGCGACATGATTAAGTCATGTTTTCATTCGATGCATAGTGCTATGTGGGACATCATCAATTCGCCTCAGGTGCGTGGTATATCATACGTTCCGATCTNATAACCCAAGCTAAAGGCGCACTCCCCNCCCACCTTATANTTGTTGGANACGCCGACTGCAGAATAAGCAGTAATCTCTAAGGGAAAAACAAATGGTCTTCCAGTCTGAAATCATTGGCCAGTCGATCAGCCGCATCGACGGTCCGGACAAAGTAACCGGCGAGACGGTTTACACAGCCGACGTTGCCCTGCCCGGCATGCTGACCGGCAAGATACTGCGCAGTCCCCACCCCCACGCCCGCATCCGGGGCTTCGACACCACAGCAGCCTGGGCCGTTCCCGGAGTCAAGGCGATCGTCACCGGAGAAGACGCTCGTGGCTTTCTCCAGGGGAAAGTCCTGCGCGATCTGCCCGTACTCTGCTGGGACAAGGTCCGCTACATCGGCGACCGCGTGGCCGCGGTGGCCGCGGAGACACCGGAAGCCGCAGACGAAGCGCTTCTTCTTATAGATGTCGATTACGAGATTCTCCCGGCGGTTTTTGACCCCATGGAGGCCATGGAACCCGGCGCCCCGTTGCTCCACGATGATATGTCTGCCTACGAGGGCGCACCAAAGGACTTTCTGGCGCCGGACATCCACAACGGCCAGACGCGGCTTTTTTGGACCAAGGGCGACCTCGAAAAGGGTTTCGCGGAAGCAGACGTTGTTCTTGAGCACTCGTTCGCCATCCCCAGCCGGCACCAGGGCTACCTCGAGCCCTTCGCCAGCATTATCGACATAGACGATGATGGGCGAATCCAGGCCTGGTGCGCCAGCAAGGCGCCGTTTCGAGCCCGCCGGCAGATGGCGCAGGCCCTTGGACTGGACGAAGAGCTGATCCGGGTCAATGTGACGTCCATCGGCGGCGATTTCGGCGGCAAGGGCGACACGCGCGACCTGCCCATCGCCTATCTTCTGGCCAAGATGGCCGACCGGCCGGTGAAGATCGTGATGAGCTCCGTGGAAGAACTCACCGCCAGCAACCCGACCCACCCGACATTCGTCACCGTAAAATCGGGTGTGACTCGCTCCGGCCGATTGACCGCCCGTGAGGTCCGCACGGTGCACGCCAGCGGGGCCTACGGGGCTTTGAAGCCTAGAGCCTATCTCTCGACCCATCACTACGTTGGCGGGGGGTACCGGATACCCAACACCTTATTCGAGTTTCTGCAGGTCTACACCAACACCGTGCCCGGCGGGTACTTCCGCGCGCCGGGCGCCCACCAATACACCTTTGCCTTGGAGTGCCACACCGACCTATTGGCCCGTGAATTGGGTATGGATCCAGCTGAGTTCAGAAGGGTAAACCTGATGAATCCGGGCGACGAAGACGGACTTGGCCGGCCCATATATACTCTCAATATCCGAGAGGTTATGGACGCTGCTCTGGCAGCCGCCGGATGGGCCAACCCCGAGGACAGGCCGGACCATGGCCGGGGTGTCGCGCTGTTCGGCCGCCAGATCGGCGGCGGTGTCGCCGGTGCGGTGCTGACGGCCGAGGCGGACGGTTCGTTCTCGGTCATAAGTCCAACGGTGGACATAGGCACAGGCACCCATACCATCGAGAAACAGATGGTAGCCACCGAGATGGGTGTTTCGGTCGATCAGGTCCGGGTGCGTGTTGGCGATACGGATAGCGTGCCCTACGACGAGGGACCGCGAGCGAGCCGCGTGACCTACACCGAGGGCGGGGCGATCATGAAAGCCTGCGACCAGATGAAACAAGCCATCTCCGACGGCGCGGCGCGGCCCCTCACCGTTACTGTCGAGCACGACGCCGAAGAGCGGGACGACATAACCTACTTCAGCGCCCAGGTAGCTGAGGTCCACGTCGACCGCGAGACCGGACAGGTCCAGGTGCTGCGGCTGATCACGTCCCACGATGTGGGCACCATCATTCATCCCTTGGCCCACCAGGGACAGATCGACGGTGGGGTCATCACCGGGTTCGGCCTGGGTGTCACAGAGGAATTCGTCACCGACGGCGGCCAGGTGGTGAACGGCAACATGGGAGACTACAAACTGCCAACGATGGCTGACATTCCTGCGCTGGAGACAGTGCTGATCCAGACCGGAGGAGGAGCGGGCCCCTACGAGGCGAAGGCCATTGGCGAGCTGGCCAACAACGCCACCGCGGCCGCCATCGCCAACGCCGTGGCCGACGCCGTGGGTTGCCGTGTCTTCGAACTCCCCATCACTGCTGACCGGGTTTATAAGGCGCTACGGGACAGCTAGGTAGAAAGGTAATCTCCCCCGGCCCACAGAAAGGGATCCTGATCAAGAGACGGAAGGTGAAAACTCAGACCCTGGCCAGCTGCAAACGCTACAACCACCTGCCCAGGGAGTCCTACAACACTGCCACATCTCCTTGATCTTTCCTTAACAAAAGTGTCCCACTTTTGCTGGTTGCCAACACATTCGGGCGCACTGTTTGCAGTTCCTGTGATATTTATGCAACCGCACTATTGTAAAGGCAAATACGTTCAGCCATAATACACTCACTGAACCCGTTGCATGTGCGGAGCAGACCCGTCCAGTCCTGCGGGAATGATCGAACCGATCAATGATTCGACCAATCAAGAGAGTGATCGATGACGAGTACACAACAACAATCCCAGACCGCCGAAGAGATTGAACAATATGACGTGATTATCATCGGCGCCGGCGTCACTGGACTCTACGCATTGTGGCGTCTCAGGCAGCTTGGATTCTCAGCGCATTCGTTCGAAGAAGGCAGTGGCGTTGGCGGCACCTGGTTCTGGAACCGCTATCCGGGATGCCGGTTCGACTCTGAGAGTTATACCTATGGCTATTCGTTCTCCGAGGAACTGCTCCAGGAGTGGGACTGGAAAGAACATTATTCCGGTCAGCCCGAAAATGAGCGCTACCTTAACTACGTAGCCGACAAGTTCGATCTCCGCCGGGACATCCGGTTGAACTCTCGTGTCATGTCAGCGGTATTCGACGAGAACGAAAACCGCTGGGAAGTCGTCATGGAGGACGGCTACCGGGCCCGGGGTCAGTTCTTGGTCACTTCGGTTGGCATCCTTTCCGCCGGCTACGTGCCGGAATTCGAGGGGAAAGATAGCTTCAAGGGCGTGTCCTGCCACACCGGTCGATGGCCGCAGGAAGGAGTCGACCTCGCCGGAAAGCGGGTTGGGGTCATCGGCACCGGCGCATCCGGCGTGCAACTCATTACGGAGATCGCCAAAGAGGTCTCGCACCTGACCGTATTCCAGCGCACGGCCAATTTCTGCGCTCCGCTCCGTAATAGCCCCATCGACGATGAGACCCAGCGTGAGATCAAGGAGAACTTCCCGGAGATCTTCAAGAAATGTCTGGAGACACCTGGGTCGTTCGTCCACGAATTCGACCCCCGGTCAGCAATGTCGGTCACACCGGAAGAACGGCTGGAGCAGTACGAAAGGCTGTGGCAGAAATCCGGCTTCGCGAAATGGCTGTCCAACTTCTACGACGTCATGATGCCTGGGGAGGCCAACGAGGACTACGCGGAATTCTTCCGCAACAAGATTCGCGAGCGGGTCAATGACCCGGTAGTGGCGGAGATGCTGGTGCCCAAGACCCACATGTTTGGCTCCAAGCGCCTGCCCTGCGAGAGCGGATATTACGAGGTGTTCAACCAAGACAATGTCCTGCTGGTCGACGTTCGAGAGGCGCCGATTGAGCGTATAACCCCTGCCGGTATCAAGACGAAAGATGCCGAATACAATCTGGACGTTATCGTCTTCGCCACTGGATTTGATGCCGTGACCGGGTCATTGAACCGGGTCGATATCCGAGGTGAGGGCGGGCAGACTTTGAAGGACAAATTCGCCAACGGCCCGCGCACCTACATGGGTGTTCAGAGCGCCGGATTCCCGAATCTCTTCACCATCAATCAGGCATCGGTGGGTAACTTTGTCCGGGCGGCCGAGCCGCTAGTTGACTGGGTGACCGAAGCCATGGCCTATGTTCGTGACAATGAATACTCGCTGATCTCAGCTTCGCCCCAGGCCGAAGAGGAATGGACCCAGCACGTCGCAGATGCCGGCGCCAAGATTCTACGCTCCCAGGCTGACTCTTGGTTCGTAGGAGCCAATATTCCCGGCAAGGCACGGGGATTGCTCACCGCGCCGGACACCGCCCCGGTGATGCGGGCCAAGCGCGATGATGTGGCGGCCAACGGCTACGAAGGTTTCCTGCTTCAATAGAAGGCACTCACAACGCGACTTAGATTCTCCATTTGTAATCCATTAAATGGCCGTCGACAACTACGACATCATCACCATCGGGGGGGGCTTGGGCGGTGCGGCGCTGGCCAAGGTCATGGCAGACTACGGGGCGCGGGTGTTGGTGCTGGAATCGGAGACCCGGTTCAGAGACCGTGTTCGGGGCGAGGCCATGGTTAGTTGGGGTGTCTGCGAGGCCATGGAACTGGGTATCTATGAGAATCTCAAGGACGCCGGTGGATGGGACATCGAATATCTTGAGGCGGCCTTCGGAAACAACGCACCCGTCCGGCGTCATCTCAGAACTACAACGGAGCCGAGCGCGCCAAGGTTCAACTTCTTTCACCCGGACGTTCAAGAGGTCCTGCTTCAAGGCGCTTTGGATGCCGGTGCAACCGTCAAACGAGGCGCCAGGGTCAGCGGTTTAGGAACGCAGGGTTCCCGTTCCGTGCTCGCGACCGTTGACGGTTCAGAACAAGAATTTACCGCCCGTTTGGTTGTGGGAGCGGATGGACGATACTCGAGGACCCGGGGTTGGGGCGGATTCCAGACCAGCGAAAACCCCGATCAAACCTTCTGCGCGGGCCTGCTGCTCGATGAGATGGGGGCGCCGGATGACACTACCCACAACTTCCGGATCTTCCACAAGAGCTTGAACGCATTGCTGTTCCCGCAGCGCAGCGGGAAAGTCCGGGCCTACCTCTGTTACCCGACCACCTGGGGTGAGCAGTTGAGCGCCGCCAAAGACATACAGCGTTTCATTGATTGGTCTGTAGAGGCAGGGACCCCCGCTGAGTTTTTCGCAGACGCAGTCCCGGCGGGCCCTCTGGCCTCTTTCAATTCAGCGTCAACCTGGGCAGAACACCCGTATTGTGGTGGCGTGGCGCTGATCGGAGATGCCGCCGGAGCCACCGACCCCATGTGGGGGCAGGGCCTATCGCTCACACTGCGGGACGTAAGGGTGTTGCGCGACCAGTTGATCAGCCACGATGACTGGGATGAGGCTGGTCACGCTTATGCACAGGAGCATGACCGGTATTTCACCGTCTGTAACACCGTTCAATCCTGGAATGAAAAAGTGCTGGTCGAGACTGGACCGGAGGCCGACGCCCGCCGCGCCCATGTGTTGCCGCTATGGGCGGAAGACCCCACTCGGCGCTTGGACACCTTCGCCAGCGGACCAGACCATCCCATCGACGAACCTATCCGGCGGCGGTTCTTCGGGGAAGATTGACCGGCTTCGCCATATTTTGCTCCGGCGTCGGGTACGCACATTCATGCCGCCGGGGCAATATGGTATCTAAAGAATTACAATAGGTGATCTGAGAAGAACGACGATAACAAGATACCGGTGATCACATGGCCAATATCGCAGAGATGACCCCGTTCCAGGCGGTGACCCGCTACTTCGACCAGGCTTGCGACCAACTCGGCGTACGGGATGAGGTGAGAAACCTGATATGCACTCCGGATCGGGAGATGCGGGTGGAGATTCCGGTCCGCATGGATAACGGCGATCTGGAGGTCTTCATCGGATACCGGATTCAGCACAACGGGTCCAGAGGTCCATACAAGGGCGGCGTCCGTTACCACCCCGAAGCGGATGAAGAAGAAATCCGGGCGCTGGCCGCTTTGATGACTTGGAAGACGGCTCTGGTGGGCATACCATTCGGCGGAGCAAAAGGCGGGGTTCAATGCGACCCCCGGAAGATGAGCGCCCGCGAGCTTCAAGCCCTAACACGGCGCTTCACCCGCTCCATCAGCCAGATAATCGGCGTGAACCGGGATATCCCGGCGCCAGACGTCGGGACCAACTCCCAGACTATGGCCTGGATGATGTCCGCCTACGCCGAAGAGAATGGCTACACTCCCGGCGTTGTCACCGGCAAACCCCTAGAGTTGGGCGGCTCGGGGGGCCGTGAGCAGGCCACCGGGCGCGGCGTGTCTCTGATGATTAAGGAAGTGGCCAAAGACCTGAATATCGAAATGGACCACTCCAAGATCGTGGTCCAGGGTTACGGCAACGTGGGCTCTTGGGCGGCCCATTACCTGGACCAAAGTGGATGTAACGTGGTTGCCGTCAGCGACGTCAACGGCGGGATACACAACTCCCAGGGATTGGACTTGGCGCAACTAAAAACTCACATGGACAGCACCGGCACTGTTATCGGGTTCAAGGGCGCCGAAGATATCACCAACGACGCGCTGCTGGAGATGGAGTGTGATTTTCTCGTTCCGGCGGCCTTGGGCGGCGCCATCCACATTGGCAACGCCGCTAAGATTAGGGCTCGCATGGTCGTGGAAGGCGCCAATAACCCAGTGACCCCAGGCGGCGAAGCGATCTTGAATGACCGAGGCGTTCCTTGCCTGCCCGACTTGCTGGTCAATGCCGGCGGTGTGACCGTTTCTTACTTCGAATGGGTGCAGAACATCCAGCGATTCCCGTGGGATCTGGACCGAGTCAACGGTGCGTTGGAAGAGATATTGGTCCGGGCCTACCGCGAGGTGAGGGACACGGTTGCAAAGGACAAGATCACCTACCGCGCCGCCGCGTTCTCCATCGCCGTGGACCGGGTGGTTAAAGCTCTGGAGCTGCAAGGATTGCCCTAGAAAACCAAGATATCCCGTTGTCGACCCGAAGCTATATTAAAACGACTTGGCCAACTTGGCCGAGGCGTTTTACGTCTCGTGGCCACGCTGATTAATGTGATAATACCGCGAACTTTTCGGTCACAAAAAGGGGGACCAATATGTCTCTTGCCCGCGAGCGGTTTCGCACCGTACTTTCCCGTCCCGATTGCACACTGGCCGCCAATATCTTTGATCCATTGTCGGCCCGAATAGCCCACATGCTGGACTACGAAGTCTGCTTTCTGTCCGGCTCTGTCCACAAGGTAGCCAACCTGGCCGTGCCTGATATCGTCCTGGTCAACATGTCGGACTTGGTTGACGTCTGCCGGCGCATCACCCGCATCGCCGATGTGAGCTTGATGCACGACGGGGAAGACGGATTTGGCAACGCGGTGAACGTGGTCCGCTCCGTAAAGGAGTTGGAAGCTGCAGGCGTTTCGGCCATCGAGATCGAGGACGCCATCCCTCCCACTCGCTTCAACCAAGGAGATCTTGGACTCTTTTCCCAAAAGGAACAGGTGGGCAAATTGGAGGCGGCCTTAGCGGCCCGCACCGACCCCATGACCGCCGTAGTAGCTCGGACAACGGCTCTGGCCCAATTCCCGCTGGACGAGGCCCTTGGGCGGATCAAGGCTTATTCAAAGACCGGGGTGGACGCCATCCGGCTGGCGGGTCTGAAGACCAGGGACCAGTTAGAAGCGGTGCACAAGGCTACTCCGCTGCCGCTCACTGTCTTGAGCCCGCCGGACGGCATGGCCAACGACCGGGAGTTCCTGGCCGCCAACGGAGTGAGCATACTGATGGCCGGTAACCCGGCTTTCGGGATGGCGATACAGGCGATCTACGACAGTTTCAAGCACTTGAAGGACGGCGGTGCAGTCGAGGACCTGGCGCCCCGCGAAGCCGATGCGGCGTTGCTACGAAGGGTCAACCGCACCGACGAATTCATCCAATTGCAGGAACAGTTTCTTCGGGAATAACGCGGGGACTGACCTTCTATGCGGCCTGCAGCATCGGCCAGAGCTTGTGGGCCGATCCGCCCATGATCCAATCGCGGTCTTCCTCTGATAGCCAGTCCAGCGCACTCTGGGCGATCACCAACTGGCCGATGTAACCGCCGTCTCTGGAGGACGGGAAGTTGGAGCCCCACATGACCCGCTGCGGTGTGAAGGCCACGATTACCCGCCTGAATAGGTCTTTCTCGGAATCGCTTAGGTCGATGTACGGACCCAGGCTGGTGCTGGAAACACGGAGATGGGCGTTGGGCAGTTTGGCCATCTCCTCCAAAGCGGCGGTCATGGCGGGTTTGTCGTCAGAGCCGCTCCAGCCAGCGAAGTGGTCCGGGGCAAAGAGCACGTTGGGATGCCGGGCCCCAATGTTCCGCATCCGGTTAACTTTGTCCGGCTGGCCGCCCCCGCCGATGGATACCGGCACCCCCAGTTCTTCGGCACGCTGCCAGATCGCGTCGCAGCTCGGGTCGTCAGGATCGGCCTGACTCTGGAGCCGTACGCCCAACATGCCATGCTCGTTCACCCAGTAAAAGAGCTTGTCGGCGGCGTCGGGCGCGGCCGGGTCCAGTATCCCCACAGACACGGTGCGCGGGGCGTACTGGTTGGCGCTGTCGCATTGGTAGGTGTTATCCAGTGCGTAGGTGGCATTGGGCTGCACCAGCGTAGCGCACTCGACTCCGGCATCGTCCATCTCTGCGATCAAGTCCTCGACGTCGTTGCTGACCTCGGTGGACCAGCCCCGCGCGCCCGGGTCCAGTGGGTGCTTGACCTTGTCGCTGCTAACTACGTGGGTATGGGTGTCGATAATCATGGGTATAGCTCCTGGTGGTATTGCATCGCCCAGCCTACCACACGGTTTAAGATCAAGGAACAAGGGAGGCCGATCGGCTTGGTTCGGTGCGTTGAATTACCGAATCATGTCACAATCCGGCAACCTTCTAGGCAGATACGGCATGAACGACCAGCGAAAAAGCAAGAACCAGCTACTGTGAGAATTGGAGCAGGAGAGGGAACGCTCTATCGCGCTTCAAGAGGTCTCCAGGAAGGTTGCTGCGGCCCACGATACGGATGAGGTCTTGGGTCTGATTGTGAATGAGTCCGTACGGCTCGTTGGCGCGTCCTCAGCTGGCCAGTGGCTGCTGGACGGAGAGGCACTAGTGCCTAGCGCATCTACTGAAGCATTTCCAATGTTCCTGCCCGGGAACGTGTAACTTTCGTAAACGAAGCGGGGACGAGCATTGATAGGACCCAATGCTATGCTAGAATTTCTAGGTGACCCAATTGTGGGGGTGTAGCTCAGCGGGAGAGCACCTGCTTTGCATGCAGGGGGCCAGGGGTTCGATTCCCCTCACCTCCACCAGCAGTTATCACGCCTGAAGAGACCGTCAATTGTGGAGGTCTTTTCGTTTGGCTGTTAACACCGTCGCCTTCACTGTTAACAAAAGTGTTAACAACCCCCATGTAACGCTGGTACAGATCCTTCCGCCAGGGCCTCTTCCCATTGAGCATGTAAGAAAGATAGGCCGGGCTGATCCCCAATTCCTTAGCAATCTGCCTTAGTGACATTCCCTGCCTCCTTCTCG
>NZVX01000088.1 GCA_002698265.1 Chloroflexota bacterium
TAAGGGGTTTGATGGCGGGTCCAGCACGGTGACGGTGGTCGCGGCCTACTCACCTCTTCAGGTAAGCGTCTACGGTGGCAAGGACCCAGGTTCATTTCTTGCCAGCGTTGCTCATGCCATGATTGGACTGGGTCCGTCTATCTCAGAGATCCTGGTGGTTCTAAGCCCTGAGGTGATGCAATACGTGAATGAAGCCGGCTGGTCCAGGCAGCAAATACAAGAGTTCCTTTGGGAAAAAGCCCAGCTACCTGCACGGGAATGGATCGCTTGGCGGCGCGTGGAACATCCAGAAAACTTCACCGACCAAGACCAGCTTGTCGGTTGTGTGGCCGACCCCAGCCGGATTACTGTGGTTGCCGCCGGAGGCGCGGCTGGGGTCTACATAGACGTCATCGGTTCCTGGGGCAACAGTCGGTCGGTGACTAGAAAGATCGAGGTAAGGAGCTAATTGGAAAATGACAAACCTTGAGAAGATGTTGGTAACCCTGGATCCCAGAGATGAGAACGAGCATGGTCCGGCGCTCCTGGCGCCCCGCCCTCCTACATTGAACGGAAAAACCTTGGGCTTGCTGTCCAACAACAAACCTCACTCTGAAGAGTTGTTGCGGATGATCGCCGCGATCATGAAAGAGATGTACGACATTAAAGGCACCGTGGAATACAACAAGGGCAGCCACCAGTGGCCCGCTAGCTCTGAGGCGCTGAAGGAGTTCGCCGCCAAGTGTGATGTGGCAATTCATGCCACTGCCGAATGAGGGTCCTGCACCGCGTGCAGTGTGCACGACGCAATGGAGACCGAGCTGCTGGGTACGCCCTCGGTGGTCCTGACCACCCGGCCTTTCGTCAGTCAAGCCCGGGCCATGTCCCGCATGCGGGGCAACCCGGACTACGGGTTGGCAATCATCGATCATCCAATAGTCATCTTGACTCATGATGAGTTGTTGGAACGGGCGCATATAGCAGCGCCCCAGGCGATCGAACACTTAGTTGACCGTTAATATTCGCGTTGAACTAGCGGATGAGAGTTTGAAGTCTCGGAAACCTGGAGAATAACGATAGTTCGAATCTCCTCCGTCTCCACCACAACACAATCTAGACTACTCTGGATATCTGGTCGGGCCAAGTGCTGATTGAGAGTACGCCAACGCCTGATGCTGAGATGGATGCAGGTGGCGTTTGTTCAACCTAGGATGAGCGCTTTATGGGGAGTTTACTTCACTGCTTCCAACCCCTTGTCTAATGGCGGTTGGGCGGCCACAATTAACATAAAGTTGGGATGCCGCGTCCTTGCCGGCCATGCCCGATTCCAGGCAAATAGCTTAAGCAACTTAGTCCGCAATCATACGCCGGAGATTTCACCGTCCAATGACCGACCAGAGCAATGACGCCAGGGCGTCCGAGCAACTTTATTCCAGGCGTGTATATCCACTCGACGCCCATGACCTAAGCGAAGAACAGATCGCCGTGGCATTCGCCATGACCTCCCGGCGGCCAGAGGCTTTCGATGAGATCGCCGAGCAGGTCAGTCAGGAGAAGGCGGCCGACTTTCACGAGCGCTGGGTGCTGGGCTACGGCCACGCCTCGGTGGCGGAACACGCTGTCGTGCACCTGGCAGTGGAGAACGTTTCCCGGCTGGCGGTGGACACCCTTGAGGACAACCGGCTGGCGTCCTACACGGAGAAGTCATCCCGTTACCAGGTGATGCCCGAGGACTACTACTACGTCCCCGAAGAGCTGGCCCAGCATCCGGCCCTGCGGGAAGAATACGTGGCGGCCTGCCAGGGACTGTTTCTGGGGTACATGAAGCTGATCGGAGGCTGCATGGTTCACTTGAGGGAAACCACCCCCCGAATCGCCTCAGAGCGGGACGGCGCCTACAACATGCGGCTGCGCCGGGTGGCCACCGACCATTGCCGGGCGGTGCTGCCGGCAGCGACGCTAACCAACGTAGGGGTCACCGCCAACGCCCGAACCCTGGAGCACGCCATCGCCAAGCTGCTGTCATCGGGACTCATAGAAGAACAGCGTCTAGGGGAGGCAGTCAGCGAACAGGGGCGGTTGATCACTCCCACGCTGATCAAATACGCCAACAAAATCGACTACCTTGCTGACGCTTCAGGCATCCAACTGGACCAGGCCCGCAGGTCTGGCTTTCCCAGTGAAGAGCCGGCAGCAGAAGGCGCGGTGTCGGGGGTGAGACCTCCGGAAGTGCGGCTGGTCCACTGGGACCGGAAGGGCGAAGAGAAGCTGGCCGCGGCGTTGCTCTACCGCCACTCCAACTTGCCGTATGAACAGGTCTGGGAACGGGTGAACGACCTGGGTCCCGAATCCCGACAGGCAATCATCGACGAGAGCGCCGCCGGACTGGGGCCCCATGACGCTCCCTTGCGTGAATTTGAAGTGGTGGACTACAGCTTCGAGTTCATGCTGGACTATGGCGCATACCGGGAGTTCAAGCGGCACCGGATGATGTCCTACCTGCCCCAGCCATTGACCGTGGCCCATGGCTACCGGATACCTCCGGTGGTGGCTGAAGCGGGATTGGAGTCGGAGTTCGAACAGGCAATGCGTCCGGTGGAAGAGGTCTATTGGAAGGTGCGGGAAGTTTCGCCGTTAGCGGCCCAGTATCTGGTGACCCACGCCCACAACCGACGGGTCGTTAGCAAGTTCAACCTGCGGGAGTGCTATCATCTGTTCAAGATGCGAACCTCGGAAGAAGCCCACTTCTCCATCCGGGAGCCCATGGAAGCAGCCATGCGATTGGCGGTGGAAGTCCAGCCACAATTTTTTAGGAACCTGAAGCTCCGGAGCTACCCGGAGTGGTGGCCTCACCCGGTTGGGGGCTAGGCGTCGGACAGTTCCATCAGGATGGGTGGGTAGATACCTATTCAAAACTTTAGCCCTGCAGACGCCTGTCGCTATCACCCCGGCCCTTCCGCGGAAGGAGAGGGTTCTCTTTGTTCTGCACCAGTGTTGGTGATTTAACAAAGAGATTCTTCGGCTGACACCTCAGAATGACAATTTTTAGGCTTAGCCACCCGGTTGCGGACTAGTTCTTAGCTAGTCTGGCGGCAACACCAGCTAAACGGGCGCCCAGTTCACGGGCTTGGAACAAGTCTTCCTGAGTTGGTTCTCCCACGGCCGTCGCGCCGTAGTAGGAACCCGAGGTTTTCATCCGCTCACTCCAGGGTATTCCCACCACCACCATGCCGCAGGCCAGCATCCAATGCAGCATCTGCAATAGTGTCATCTCTAGGCCGGAGTGTTGCCCGGAGCCTGAAGTGAACGCGGCGGCGGGCTTCCCGCCCAGGGAGCCGTCTTCCCAGAGATCGCCTTGGTCGTCCAGCCACGACTTTAGTGAACCGGTTATTCCGCTCCAGTTTGGGCAACCTAGCAGCAGCCCATCGGCGGCCAGCAGGTCGGCTTGAGTGGCTTCGGTGGTCCGCTTAAGGTTGACAATGCCGCCGGCTAGTTCCACGCCCATCGCCGCGAACCGCGCCAAATCTTCGATCGCGGAGTTCTTGCGGTCAAAGAGGACCAGTATCGAGACCGGCTTTGAATCTGACATTAGGGGTCTGAGCAGTCGCGGGTGAATCCGCAATTGGGGCATTTGATCTTGCAACTCCGCTCGACCATCTCGCAGCCGCAAATCTCACAGGTCAGATCGTAGAACTTACGGAAAACGGCTTTTAAGAACAACACGCGCACCACACTATTCACGCCGGTGATTTACCACCCGGGTTGGCGGTGCGCCCAGTGTAGCAGCCGGATAATTAGGGTTCCAAGAACGGCGGTCAAAGGATTAACCCAGTGTTTAAGGGAGATTACCGGTCGAGAGCCTAATTTTCAGACATGAGTTTCATGCCCATGATTATATACGGTGTATGTTTCCGGTTAGATTTGACCATCGCGTCAGTTTAACCTGCTGAGAGAAGCCCAGAGGCCCGTGATCTGGTCTTTTATCTGCTTGGCGTCGTCTGGCTCGCCGGCTTCTTCCAGATAGGCTTCCAGCACCCCGATCGCCAGCCGGTACTCATGCTGCTGGGCGTGGCACCAAGCCTGTTCTTGGTACAGCGACGGCTGGCCGGGACTGATGATCGCCATCCGCTGGATCACGCCCACTGCCTTCGTGTATCCCTTGCTCTGCATGTAGACGCTTTTCAGATTATTGAGGACCCGAAAAAGGATATCGCCCTTTGTGTATGGGGCCAGGAACCGGTCGGTCCACTCCAGTTGTCCGCCGGACATCCTCTGGACCAGCGTGCGGCAATCTTCGGCTGATAGAAGGGTGCCGGAGTTGAAGGGGTCTAGGTATTCGCCCGCGTCGTCCAGGCCGACGATGAAGTGGCCCGGCAGCCCGATTCCTGAGCATTTGAGGCCCATGCGGCGTGCCACCTCTAGAAATATCAGCGAAAGGGTTATGGGTATCCCGGTGCGTGTCTCCAGCACCCGGTTCAGATAACTGTTCTCGGGGCTGTAGTATTCGCCGGTATTGCCGTGCAGACCCACTTCATCGAAAAGATAACGTGCGATGACGTGGGCAAGGTCAGCAGGAGTAGTTTCGTCAATCTCTCTAAGAGCGATCTGGGAGGCGAAAGCATCTAACTCGGCCAGATAAGATTGGACGTCGATCTCCGGGTATTCTTCCCCGGCTAGATAGAGGGCGGCCCGGTCTAACCGGATGTCCTCTTCGGGTTTCCGGACTTCTTCAGTAAACATAGACCTGAATTCTGCGTTGGTGGACATTCAGCCGGTTACACCACCAGGCCGTCGAAGAGATCGTCCATGTCGATGGCCTCGTCGATGGCCCAGATGGTCTCCAATACCCGGTCGCACTGCATGTCTGAGAGCACCCCGGCGGCAAAACTGCGGAACTTCCCCTCTAATTCCTGATCGTCCAATGGATTGTTCTTGTGGCCCTTCGAGAATGCGGTGTGGGCGGTGTGAGCCTTGCCAGCCTGATCGGTGACGGTAATCCGGCAGTTGTACTCGGCGGGAAACTTGGCGTTGAATTCCGGGTCTTCCGACAGAGTCATCTTGGACATGGTTTCGCGCTTAGTGGCGTCGGCGATTCCCTGGGGCGTGAAGGTTCCGGGGGTCACCGCGCCTTCTTGGAAGGCCGCGGCCACTAGGAAGGGGATGCTGTGATCGGCCGTCTCTCTGGTTTTGGGGTCCCATTTTTCGGGCTCGCTGGAGGCGCTGCTGGCGGCGGTATGATAGGTGTCGATATGGATGGACTTGATGTCGGCCAGCGACACCTCTTTGCCCAGTTCGAGGGCCAGGCCGATGGGCGCCTGGGTGTGGATCTGGGACGGGTAGCTCTTAACGATGGTCTGGGTGATGCGGAAGGGGTCGTCATCGCCCCGGTTGCCGCCCAAAGGGAAATCGGCGATCTCAACCGGCTTGCCCACGGCCTGTTCCCAGAGTCCGTTCTTGCCGTCGAAGGGCTCGTTTGGTCCGCCCATGCCCTCCGCGGCCAACATAGCGGCGAAGACGGCGGAGCGAGTGGCGGCGGCGCTGGCGCAGCCCTTCCACATGGAGAGTTCTCCCTTGCGGGTTACGGCCAGGGGCAAAGACGGCGTGACGGCCAGGGAAATGGCGTGGCCCATCTGCTCGTGATCCAAGCCCAGTACCTTGCCGGCCCCACAGGCGGCGCCGATGACGCTGAACATCCCCTGGTCCCAGCCCAGGTCTCCGGCCACCACCTGGTCGGACAGCCGGCAGAAGACCTCATAGGCCAATGCGATGGCCGTTATGACGGTGTGTCCGTCAGCGATCATGGGGTCGGCCATGGCCAGCACGGCTGGAATCATATCGCTGGGGTGCCCACCCCCGGGAGAGAAATAGGAGTCGTTGCAGTCCAGGTACCGCACCATCACTCCGTTGGCGAACCCGGCCATGTCGGGCGACGTGGACTCGTTGGTACCCAGGACACGCGAAGGGGTGGTGCTGGTGACCGATGAGGCCATTCCCCGGGCGATCTTGGCCGGCTCAGACACGAAGCCGCCCATGGCGCAACCCATAGTGTCCACAAGCGTTCGCTTGACTTGGTGGACGATTTTGGGCCCCAGGTCTTTATAGCTGAACCGGCAGACATAGGACGCCAGCATTTCTGTGGTGCGGTCCATTTGTTTTCCTCTCAGGATTAAAGGGGCTTGGTAATCATGGGCGATTGCGAGTTGTACACTCGCAACAATCGTTGGTTGGCAGGCTCTCGTTGTGCGAAGGCCGCCCCTAATCTGTCATTCTGATCCTTTCGTAGAAGGAGAATAATCTCTTTGTCCAACTTCAAAGGCGTAACTGTCCCGCGAGACCAGTAATTGGTTTCCTGCCAGCAACGAGATTCCTCTCTACGTTCGGAATGACGTCGGGGAGGCGTGGCATCGCTGTGACTACCGCCTACTTATCTCAGAACAGCTTCAGCCATGCGCTCTAATTGCTCGCCCATCTCTTTCTCGGTCTCCACGTGCTCGGGACGGACCACCACACGATCGGCGCCGGCGTTCAGCAGGGAATGGACGACGTCGTGTTCCGGTAGTTGGCCGTAGACAGAGATCGTGATGGACTTGGGGTCGCGACCGGCCTCGGCGGCCATGGCGTCCAGCTTCTTGCGGCTTTCCTCAACGTCAGCCGGCGTCACCCGGTTGGGCAGCCAACCGTCGGCATGGGCCACCACCCGGCGCAGCACGTTCTTGGCCATGCCGCCCAGGATGATCGGAGGATAGGGCTGCTGAAGCGGCTTGGGGTAGGACTTGACCAATGGGAAGTCAAAATACCGGCCATGGTACTCGGCCTCTTCTTTGGTCCAGAGTTCTTTCATCACTTCGATGGCTTCGCGCGTCTGGGTCCAGCGGTGCTCGAAGTCGCCGCCCATCATCTCTGTCTCTTCCTTGAGCCAGCCGGTGCCGATGCCGAAGAGGAACCGTCCGCCGCTGAAACGGTCCAGGCTGGCGATCTCCTTGGCTAGGAGCAGCGGATTACGCTCCGGCACCAAGGTGATGCCGGTGCCCAGCATGATTTTGCTGGTGGCGCCGGAGGCCCGGGCGAGGGCGATATATGGGTCAGTGAAGTGGGAGTAAGTCCAGGGAATCTCGCCGCCGGTGGCGGGGAAGGGACTATCACTATGGACGGGCACTGCCGCGTGCTCGGCGTACCAGATGGACTCGAAGCCCAAGTCCTCGGACTTCTTGGCCATGAATGCCGGGTCGATGGTGTAGGCCGGCAGGGGCACCGATGTTCCGATGTTCATGTTCTTCTCTCCAGGTTTGATTCCATTCAGGTGATTCTAGTCTCCGGCGGGCTGAGTTTGTATAACTTGGGACTCAAGCAGATCGTATCGTTCTCCGGCCATCTGGCCGACCCTGGGAACGTCTTCGTCCAGTAGGTAACCCTCTGACACTAGGTCTCTCGCCACACCCTCCGCTCTATCTAGGTAGTCATCTTTGGATGCGTAGCGCTCCTCCACCGAGGGACGGGGGTCTGAAGTGTCTTGACGCTCATGTTTGGTGAAGGCGAAGGGCACGGTGGAGCCCATGGTCTTATGTGTCTGGCCGGAGCCTCCGGTGTCCGGGTGGCGCAGGTTCCAGCCGGTGATGGTGGCCAAGGGGACCGCCACATCGGGGAGCCGGATGCCGGCCAAGTCGTTGCCGTCCGCGTCCACATTGGACACCAGGGCCGGGTAGGGGTTGCCGGTGACCGGGGGCAGGTTCTCGGGTATCCCTTCGTTCGGTCCGAAGTCGAATCGGGTCACATGCCGCAGATGGTCTGGGAATCCGAATTCGGGGAAGGCTTGGAATACGCTTTCCAGTGATTCAGACGGCACGGCGGTGCCGTCGTCCAGGCGGGCGTGTTTGCTGGCCGGAGGCATCGTGCCCTTGGTAACCCAAGCATCTAGATTGTCCACCGCCGCCCGCATCAGGGGCCTCCAATCCACCCAATTGAAGGGATGGAGACCCCTGGCGCCGGTGTCTTGCGTGTGTCCCAGGGGCAGCACTCCGGCATTGTGCTGGGTGCTAGAGAAGTGGTAGATGCGCACCGAGTCCGATGGCCTGATGTCCTTGGTCCCGGTCGAGTCGACGTGGGTCAGTGCGGCGTGGCCACCCCAATATTCACTGGAGGTGTTCGTTAGGAAAATCTTGGGGACCTTGGCTCGGGCAGTCAGGCGGGAAAGCAGGCCGTCTGATTGGCCGGTCTCGGGGTCGGTTTGATCGATGTCGGTGAAGGGGAAGGCGCTGCCGGCGCTGGACTCCAGTAGGTTGGAAGGCTGGCCGAATCGCTGGTTGAATTCGCCGCGGCGGCCCCCCGCGATATGGGCGATAATGCCGTCGAATACCTTCCGGTCTCCCTCATCTTGGTTCATGGCCAGATAGAGCATGTGGCGAAGGAATCTGCCGCTCTGGGACGACCCGAAGGCCAGGGCGTGTTGAATGTCGCCGGCGCAGGGGTTGTCCGCGGCATCTGAATACCGGAGGTGGGAGATGAGGTCCCGAACTGCGGCGATGCCCAGCCCCACAACCGGCGCGGTCGCGGTGGCGTAGATGCATCGGTAGACCTTGCCCGGCTCGAACCCCTTGGCCATGCAGATGTGACTGGCGTCGGTGACTAGGTTGCCGTCCTCCAGCCGTCCGAATGACCAATCGGAACGCAGGATAATCGTGGCGGGTCCGTCGGCGTAGTCCTGGACGCTGAGCTCGGCATTGGGCTGGTCGAAACTGTCGGCGGGATAGGGCAGATGCTTTCGGTCGGAGAGCATCTGGGTAGTGGAAGGTTCGTTGGGCTGGAATGTCACGGCGATGCGGCCTCTGGTGCCGGCGGCTTCGGGGACGTAGCACCACAAGCCGCCTGTATTTCCGACAGGAACATCGTGCTGCCAGCCACACCAGACCTGCGTGTAGCCACGGCGCATCAGGAACCCGTTGCCCGGATCCATGTGGTCGTTGTTCGGCGCGCTATTTATACGCCGGAGGGACAGCACGTTACCCCGGTTAACCACGTCGAAGAACAACTTGTGGCTGCCCTTCTCCGCGTCCACGGGCTTCAACATCCGGAAGTCAGCCGAAAATTCGACCAACCCAGCCCCGTTTCTAGGCGCCAATTCCAGGTCAGTAATCAGGCTGTTGGCGGGGTCTACCGGGTCGATGGCGAAATAGACCGTACCCTCCAACTGTTCGTACGCGCCGGTAGCGCCGAAGGTCATCCCTTCGGCGTAGGGGCTCCGTTCTTTGATTTCGATGGATGTAACTGCCAACTACTGCCTCCGGTGTGTTAGAGGACCGTTTCTGGGTCCACGTCTAGATCGGTAGGCGGGTCTTCATCGGCGAACTCCCGCCACCAGGCGGCGAAGTTGTCGTCGCCGTGCTTTTCCTTCAGCCGGGCCAGGTGGGCTTTGACCTGGACCAGCACTTGCAGGTTGTTGCTCTCGGCCAGTTGGTAGGTGCGCCCGGCCCACAGCAGCGCGCCGGGGATGTCGTCCCGCTCCTCGGCCACCATGCCCAGTTGGCCGTAGGTGCGGCAGATGCGGTTCAGGTCTTGGAGTTCTTCGAATATATCCCTCGCGTGGCCATACCATTCCTCGGCTTTGTCCAGTTCCTTCTGCTCGTGAAATAGCACGCCCAATTGGCGGCATTCGTCGCCCTCGGACCGGCGGTCGCCGATCTCCTGCCACTGTTGGATTGCCATCATGTACCAGTGCTCAGCGTCGCCGACGAACATATCTCTGGCTTGCTCCACCAGACCCAGGTGGTGAAACTCGATGCCCATCTGGGAGTGGTTGCCCATGCGGTCGCTGACCGACAACGCCTGTTGGTACCAGTTCTCGGCTTCGTCGAACTGGTATTGGGCGTGACAGACCGTGCCCAGGGAGTGGTAGACCAATACGGCGTTCTCCTCGTCCCGATTCTCCTCCAGTATCTCCCGGGCCCGTTGATACCAACTGGCGGCCTCGTCATATTCGAACTTGTACTGAGAGCATAGGCCCAGCGAGCGGTAGTCCTTGACCATCTCCTCGGCGTCTTCCACCCGCTGGTGGATATCCAAGGCTTTACTGAACCATTCTTTGGCTTCGGTGTAACGGCGGCGGTACTGGCAGACCATGCCCAGGCCGTAGTAGTCGTCGGCGATGGGCTCTTGGTCTTCCCCACCCTCGATGATCGCCAGGGACTGGGTGTAGAGATCATGAGCTTCTTCCAACTGCCAGCGGTTCTGGGCTACCTGGCCCATCTGATGGAAGACCGCAGCGGTGCGGGGGTCGGTCTCGCCGTCTTCCTTGTTCGACAGGTACTCAAGGAGTTGCTGGTTCAGGATGTCGGCCCGGTCGAACTCCTTGGTCTCGATGCATTCGCTGGCCTCGGTACCCATCAGGTACAGCCAAAGCTGGATGCCACCCGACTCCTCGGCTTCCTCGGCGGTGACGCCTGTTGTTTCCAGCAACTGACGGCGGAGGCGGCGCAACTCGGGATAGCGCTTCTGCATCCTGAAGACCTGGGCCAGAGGCTGGACCAGCAGTTGGGCGTTCTCCCACTGGCCAGCCTCCAGAGACAGGGCCAGCGCCTGGGTGATGTTGCCCTCTTCAGCAAGAATGGCGGTGGTGCCGGCGTCCTGGTTCTCGTAGAGGGTTTCCATGAAATAGTCGGCGGTGTCGGCGTAGACTCGGACGACCTCGTGTTCCAGTTGTTGGATGGCGCTTTGGGGGAACTGCCGGTAGAGGCTGCGGCCCAGAAACCAGGGAAGAGAGGGGTGTATCTGGTAGACGCTTGGGGTGATCGGTTCCAGGAACCCGCTGGTCCGTGCGGTCCGGAGCAGAGTCCGGCAGGCGCCGTAACCAAGCTGTTCGCCGGTCACCGAGCGGTAGGCCTGGCCTTCTCCAGTGATGTGGGTCAGGATGTCCATCATGACCCGGCTGCGGAACATCGAGAGGAAGGGCAGGTGGGTCCTGCTCCGGTGGGTCATGCGTGTAAATGCGTGGTCCATGACTACTGTCAGGTATGAGGGGCGCCCTTCTTCGTCTGGGCTGGGTGTGTGCTTTTCAAGTTCGGCCTTCAGTTCGCCGACTAACACTGAAGCTGGGACGTCTTTCAGGAGGGGTAGGGCAATCTCCATGGCCAGCGGGTGCCCTACCACAAGGTCCAGTATCTCCAGGTATTCCGGTCCTAGGCGCATGGGGTCGGCTCCGGCCTCTTCCAACAGCCTGGTGCCGAGAACGATGCGGTCGGCGTTGGCCAGCCCTCCCAGCTGGTACCTTCCGTGGGGCGCTGTGAGCCAACGCTCTTCGCCGCGGCGGCTGACCAGCAGCGTCCAGGTCTGACCGCCCTGGGAAACGTCCTTGATGAAGGCGTCCAAGTCAGCCATCTCGCCGTCGTCCAGAAGGCCCGGCGCGCCGGTGGGGAATCCGGACAGGTTCTGCAGGCTGTCGAAGACCAGCAAAGCCGGGTTCTCTTTCAGATAATTGAGCACCCAGGTGCGCCGGTCTTCGTTCGGCATGTCGGCGAAGTCCAGCCCGGCCAGGGATGTGCCAATCTCATGTAGCACCCGCTCCAGTCCGGCGCCAACCTCGAAGGCCGAGTAAAAGACACCTCCGGGGCGTCCGCCGGTCTTATGCAGCCACGAGGCCAGGCCTAAGGCCAACTCAGACTTACCGGCGCCCACATCTCCCGATAGCAGCACCACGGGCGACTGCGTAAACCGGCGCTCCAGTTCCAACATCTCGGCGTGCCGGCCGATGAGCCCGTAGGGGCCACCCTGGGGCAGCTCGTTGCCAGTGCGTTCCTCTTCAGTCCGGGGCATGCCCGGGACCGGCGCTGTCTCTTCTTCCGCCACGATGGCTGCCGGCGCATATTTCCGGCCTTCAAACACCATTGTCAGCGTCCAATCCCAGGACACAAGGGGACCGGTGGCGGAGGGGCGCTGGGGATGGCCTTTCATGGCTTCGCGGACGGTGGCTACGGTCTCGGCGATGGGCGTGCCGCCGCTTAGTCCCTTGAAGAAGTTCTCGCAGAAGAGAACCCGGCCCGCTCCGGCTATGGGGAGTGGCGATACAACAACTTGGGGGACACCGTTCTGGGCCAACCCGGCGGCGAATGAAATAACGTCGTTCAAGGCGCTGGAAGCAGATGCGTTGATCAGGACCACGGGAGTTTGCGCCTCGGTTAACGGTCCCGCTAATGTGGGGGCGTCGATGGACGCCACACCGCTGGAGCCGTCCTCCATGCAGATGCCTTGGCTATCAATGGTGAACCCGTCAAAGTGGGCGAGATGGTAGTGCCTCGGCTTGCGGGCCAATTGTTCTTGTAAGTCGGCTTTGGAAGAAGGACGTAGGCAGTCCAACTCGGCCGACACAGACAGCGACTCCAGGGCAGTCAGAGCCTCGGTGGCGATGCTGCCCGACCCTTCACCAGTTGGAGGCAGGAGGAGCAGAACGTTCAGTTGGTCGGTGGGCAGTTGGCCGGAGAAATCTTCCAACGGCTCGGAAGACAGACGCCGCGAGACTCCGGCAATTGTTGAGACCAGGTAAACTTCACCGCCGTCGTTCAGGAGCTCCCAGGGGAGACCCAGGAACTCGGACCGGCTGGAGACGATCGATAGTTGGGTCTGCTCTGCCTGGCTGGCCGTTTCCAGAAGAGACCGGGCCTCATCGCTGCAGCCGAACACGGCTTCATACAGGAGACGGCCCAGGTCCTTGAGACCTGACTCGACCGTTTCGGCGCGGGTTTTAGCCTCGCCGAAGGTGTTTTCCGGGTACTCGCTGAGGTACCAGCGCATCTCCGCGAGTTCGGAATCGGTGAGCGGGAAGGAGAAGTTGGCCGGTGGAGCGGTCACGTCTTCAGTGCCGCTGATATAAGAAAGTTGCACCTGGCCGGAGTCGGCCAGGTCCACTATTTGCAATAAGTCCGCCAAAGGGGCCTCCGGGGTTGGAACAGCCCGTCAGACACGGGCCGGAAAATCACTTCGATTCAGTCTGCGAATGAGTCTGGGGACATATTATCACCAGGCGGAATGTCAGTCCAACGATGTAGGCGTGGGGGCCTCATTCGTCATTCCGGCGTAGGCGGGAATCCACTCAGCCACCATGGTCATGGCTATCATGCCATTAGTTGGATGCAGGGTCTTGGGTGGTTGCATCAGTGGGTTCCGGCTTTCGCCGGAACGACGGGTCGGGCGATGGGCCGTACATGGTTCAAGGCCTATTGCGCCGTAAAAGCCCCGTCCACCGCCATGGCTAGGCCGGTGACCAATGACGCGGCGTCGGAGCAGAGCCAGGCTACGGCTTCGGCGATCTCGTTGGGGGTGCCTTTTCGGCCGATGGGTTGGCGGGTAGGGATGGCTGCGGCGTAGTCGTCCCGGCCTTCGACTAGGCGGTCCATCATGGGTGTATCGATGATCCCCGGACAGACGGCGTTTACCCGGATGTTGTCCGCGGCGTATTCCAGCGCCGCCGACTTGGTCAGTCCCACCACGGCGTGCTTGCTGGCCGAATAGACCGACAGCCGCCGGGAGCCCACCAGACCCGCGGCCGAGGCGGTGTTTACGATGGCCCCGCCACCCTGCTTCAGCATCTCGGGAATCTCGTATTTCAAGCAGAGCCAGACGCCCTTCACATTGATGTCTATCAGGCGGTCAAAGGTGTCTTCGGGGTATTCGTGAAGACGCCCACCCCAGTAGCCCTCGATGCCGGCATTATTGTAGGCGCAATCCAGGCGTCCATAGGCTTGGATGACCGCCCCCACCATGGCTTCAACATCGGCGGGACGGGAGACATCGGCGTGGACGAACATGCCGTCGCCGCCCATGTCTTTGATGGCGCTCAGGGTCTCCTCTCCGCCGTCGGCATCGATGTCAGACACTGCGATGGTGGCCCCTTCCCGGGCCAGTACGAGGGATGTGGCCCGGCCGATGCCGGAACCAGCGCCGGTAACCAAGGTAATCTTGTCGTTCAGTGAATCAGGCATGTTCGACGCCTCCGTTCGCTTAAGTCTGCCCCGCCCGCCAGGCGCCGGCCCGCCAGTCGTCTGGGCTGGGGCGCGGATCGATCAGGACGTCAATCACTGCCGGCTTGCCGGATGCCTGAGCGGCTCGTAGGGCGTCGGGCAGGTCCTTGGAATCACTGACCTGCACACCCCAGGCGCCCATGCCCTCGGCCACGACGGCGTTGTTGGTGGGGTAGAACTCGGAGGCTATCTTATGACCCTCGGGTTGATGGTCGTTAACCATGCCCAGGGAGTTGTTGTTGAACACCACGCAGATGATTGGCAGGTCATACTGCACCGCTGTTGATATGGCGTTTACAGTCATCATGTAGCCGCCGTCGCCGGTTACGCAGACCACCGGCTGGTTCGGGTAGACCAGCTTCAGGCCCACCGCGGCCGGCAGCGCCCAACCCATGCCCGCGGTGCCGCCGGGACTGTAGAAGGTGTTGGCCTGCTGGGCCCGGTAGAGATGCGCCATCCAGGTGCGGTTATTGCCCGCATCCAGCGAGTAGATGGTCGAAGGCTCCATGGTCGCCTGCAACTGGGCGACCAGCCTCTGGGGCTTCACCGGCGAGCTGTCCTCGTGCATCTCAGGCTGGTCGTGGTAGCCTCCGGCATCGCGGCGGCCCGGCAGGCTATCGGTCCATTCCTTGCGTTTCGAGTTGTCCGGAGTGGCCGCCTTTGAAGCTGCGACCAATTGCTCCAAGATGACTTTGGCATCTCCGATGAGGCCCAGTTCCACTGGGAAGGACCACCCGGCGTTCCGCTCGTCGATGTCGATCTGGATGATGCGCTGCCTATTTGGGTTAAATATGTCAGGACGCTCACCCACGGTCTCCTGGGAGCGTAGTAACGCGCCGATCACAAGCACGGTGTCGGCGTCGCCTACCGCTCGGTTGGCCGTTTCCTGCCCGTAGGTGCCGACCATGCCCAGGGCCAGCGGATGGTCCTCGGAGATTGCGCTCTTTCCTTTATAACTAGTGGCCACGGGGATGCCCCACTGCTCGGCCAACTCTTGTAGCTCCGAGTGGGCGCCGGCAACGTGCACTCCGTTCCCGGCGATTATCACCGGCTTCTTGGACTCGCTCAGTATGTGGATCGCCTGCTCGATGTCCACCGGCGCGGAGGCCGGTTTAGATGTGTTCAGGAACCCGGAAGCGTTGTGGATGAAGGGTGGCGATTCCACGTCCACCTGGCCTCCGATGGCCGCCGAACGCATGAGCACAGTTGTGGGGCCGGGACGCCCGCTCACCGCGTGTTTGATTGCCATCTGCGTGCCTAGAACGGCCTCTTTGGGGCTGGTGGCCAGGGTGGTGTATTTGGTCATGGACTTGAAGATGGACTGTAGGTCGATGCTGCCGTATTCCCCAGCGCCCGACTGGTTGGCGGGCCGCTGGGCCGCGCCTCCGTCAGACGTGTCGGTGATCACCAACATGGGGGAGCTGCTGAGCATGGATTCCATGATGCCGAACGTGGCGTTGGAGCCCATGAACAGTCCCTGACCCATGATGGCGGCGGGCTTCCCGGCGGCGCGGCCGTAGGCATCCGCCATGATGGCCGCAACCTGCTCGTGGCGCACCAGTATGGTCTTGATGCGGTCCTGCTTGGTCTCCAATATCTGGAAGATCTGCCCGGTACCGCCCCCGGGGATGCCGAAGACGTACTCGATACCTGCTTCCTCCAGGGTTTGGACGATCATCTCACTGGCTGAAGGCATTTCATCACCCTTGGTCGAATTTTGGCAGGAGCGCCACACCCTTGGAATGTTGTTGGGATGATACCCTTCGCCCATAACCGGGTCAAGAAATCNGCCCACGCCTGACCCGCGCCTGANTTTGGGTATCCCCNGATAGTAGTTGTGCCGGTTGACCCNCGTTAGNCGCGGGCGTATCATCCTCCCAACTTGAGCCAGCGCAGGCACGGTTANGGGCTTGGGTATCCCCGGTCAATTCGAATAGATAGAGAGAAGAATCATGCGTGGAGCCGATGCTATAGTTCGNGCCCTGGAATTGGAAGGAGTTGAGTACATCGCCGGTTTCCAAGGCGGTGGTCTAAACCCCCTTTGGACCGGTCTCAGGAACTCCGAGACAATCAAGGTTTTCGCCGCTAGGAACGAAAGACTGGGTGTGGAGATCGCCGACGGATATGCCCGCGCCACCGGCAAAGTGGGCGTGGCCATGACCGGCACCGGCCCAGGGGCAACCAACACCCTCACCGGCATCGCCGGCGCCTTCGCCGACAACATACCAGTGCTTCTATTGATGGGACAGGTACCCCTGGCCCAACTGGGCAAAGAGGTCCAGCAAGAAGTCTCCGCCAGTATCTTCGATACCCTGGTGAAGTGGCGGGGCACCATGGCCAAGGTCGAAGATATCCCGTCCATCATGCGCCGGGCTTTTACCGCACTACGCTCGGGCTCCCCCGGCCCAGTTGTGTTGGAGATGCCCCAGGACGTGCTGATGACTGAGGTGCCAGATGGTTCGCTGGTCTACGAGCCCGTCGGCCCCGGACGGAAGGCCGCCCCGGCTGCCGATGAGGTCGCAAAAGCAGCCGACCTGCTGGTCAACGCCAAGTTGCCCGTATTGAACCTGGGCGGAGGCGTTTTGTCAGCCGAGGCGTGGGACGAAGCCAAAGAGTTGGCTGAATTGCTCTCTATGCCGGTGGCGACAACCCTGGTGGCCAAAGGGGTCTTCCCCGAGGACCACCCGCTATCGATGGGCATGGGTTGTTACCCTCGCAGCCGGTACGCCAGCGGGGCTTCGCTGCATATGAACCGCAAGGCCGATGTGGTCCTGGCGGTGGGCAATTCCTACCGACTGCCCAACGGCACCGACGGTCGGTCCATCTCCGAGGGCGTGAGCCTGATCCACGTGAACGCCGACGAGCACGACCTGAACAAGCAGTACCAGGCCGACGTGCCAATATTGGCCGATGCCAAGCTGGCGCTACGGGCCATCTTGGATGCCGTGAAAGAGCGAGTCGGGCCGGGAAATGGTGGCCTTAAAGAGGAAGTCGTAGCCGAGATCAAGCAGGCCAAAGACAAGGACCTGGGCGCCTGGGAGCCTGTTTTCAACGACACCGCGACCCCCACCAATGGATACCGCGTGGTGCATGAGCTGGCAAAGATCGTCGACCTCGATAAGACCATCGCCCTTCACGATGCCGGCGGCAGCCGCGGCTATATGTCGCCCTTCTGGACGGCCACCAAGCCTCGAAGCTATCTCGGCATGGGTGGCATGGCCGCCATGGGCTGGTCGCTGGGCGGGGCCATCGGCGCGAAGCTGGGACAGCCAGATAAACTGGTGGTCCACTTGCTGGGCGACGCTTCGTTTGGGATGGTTGGCATGGAGTTGGAAACGGCCGTGCGCATGGGACTGCCCACGCTTACCATAGTCGTGAACAATGAAGGCACTGGCGGAGGCCTGATGGGGATGGATAGCCCCACCGGACCGCCACCGGACATGGCCAAACTCACCGGCAACTGGAGCAAGGTGGCCGAGGGCCTGGGCGCTTACTCAGAACGCGTCGAAGACCCGGAAGAGGTTGGGCCGGCGCTCCAGCGGGCCATCGCCGCCACCGAAAGCGGCCAAGCAGCCCTGGTGGAAGTCATGATCAAACCCATGGCCACACCAGGCCTACCTGACGACTGGACGATTTAGAGTAGCCTGCTATCTGGCCTCAACGCTGATAGCGGACCGCTAGGAGATTTCATGAAAAGCATCGAGATAGACCGTAGCAAGATGCTGAAGGACGATCCGGGTAAGGGCCACAACCGGTGGCACCCGGATATCACCCCCATCTTGGAAGTGGATACCGGCGAGGAAGTGTCGCTGGAGACCCGTGACGCATCCGACGGGCAGATGAACGCCAGCGTGACGGTTGACGGCTTTCCTGGGTTCGCCGGAAAGGTGGGACACCCCTTGACCGGCCCGGTTTACATAAAGGGCGCCGAGCCGGGTGACCTGCTCGAGATCGAATACGTCGACATCATTCCTCAGACCTACGGTTGGACCCGCAACCGGCCCGGCGCCGGGTTCTTGCGAGACCTGTTCCCTGATCCATTCGTGGCCCACTGGGAGATGAGCGACGGCTGGGCCACGTCCAAGGATATTCCAGGTGTGAGGATACCCAATGGATCTTTCATGGGTACCGCTGGAATCGCGCCTTCTCGATCTCAGTTGGAGAAATGGACCGAGCGTGAGGCCGACCTAGTGCGCCGCGGCGGCATCGCCTTTCCCCCCGATGCTGAAGACGCGGTGCCCCAAGGCTCTATCGCTTCCGAAGGCCTCCGCACCATCCCGCCGAGAGAGAACTGCGGCAACGTGGACGCCAAGCAGCTCACCAAGGGTTCCCGGTTACTGATACCCGTGAACGTGTCTGGCGCACTTTATTCCGCCGGCGACGGACATTTTGCCCAAGGCGATTCCGAATGCTGCATCACGGCCATCGAGATGGGCGCTACAGCGGTGGTCAAATTCCATCTGCAGAAGGGAGAGGCCGCCCGGAATAACATAATCTTCCCCCGTTTCGCCCACCCAGGGTATTTCATCGCTCCGGAATGGGCCGCGCCCCGGAATTTCATCGCCACCATGGGAATGCCCATCCGGGAGGATGGAACCCAAGAGGGCGAGGACCTAACACTGGCGGCTCGGAACGCCCTGATCCAAATGATCGACCTGCTGCGAGAAAGGGGTTGGTCTAAGGAACAGGCCTACGTCATCTGTAGTGTCGCGGTGGACCTCAAGATCAGCAACGTCGTCGATCTGCCCAACGTCACGGTTTCGGCATTTTTGCCTGAGGACATCTTTCAGGGATAGGGGAAAGTCGATGTGTGAGTGGATTTGAGCCCTAGATGGTCACAGGGACGGGTGGAACATAAAAAGGGCCTTAAATGGGCCGAGAGGACACCGAATTTTCTCAGCGGACCAACTCAACTGGACCGATAGATCGGTGATGGGACCTGTTGAAATAGAAAAGCCCTGTTCTTCCGCGGAAGAACAGGGCTTTTCCAACAATCGCTTTT
>NZVX01000089.1 GCA_002698265.1 Chloroflexota bacterium
CGTGCCTGGCAGGCTAAGATTGGGCGTGGTCATGCTACAATAATCCCTGCCCATAATCATTCGATTGGAGTGCAACATTGCCCGGAGAAGTCCGCGTTCGGTTCGCGCCTAGCCCCACGGGATTGCCCCATATCGGCAATATCCGTACGGCCCTCTTCAACTGGCTTTTCGCCCGCCACAACGGCGGCAAGTTCATAGTCCGGGTTGAAGACACTGACCAGGCGCGTCTGGTTCCGGGGTCTATCGAGGCGATGTTGGACGGCCTGCGCTGGCTAAATATCGATTGGGATGAGGGCCCCGAAGTTGGCGGGGATTACGGTCCTTATTTCCAGTCGGAGCGGCTGGATATCTACCAAGAAATGGCCGACCGGCTGGTTTCCCAAGGCAATGCCTACCATTGTTATTGCAGTCAGAAACCTCCGGCCGACGATGACCAACGTCAGCGGGACCGCCGGGTTTCAGCCAGCGCCGACTGCCAATGCCGGGACCTGAGCCAAGAAGAGGGCAGCAAACTGAGCGCCGCACAGGAGTCCAAGGTCATTAGGTTCGCCATGCCCAAAGACGGCATCACCAGGGTCAATGACCTGATCCGTGGCGAGGTCGAGTGGCGCAATGAGACGCTGAACGATTTCATCATCATGAAGTTCGACGGCTTCCCGACCTATCACCTGGCCGTGGTCGCCGACGACCACCTGATGGAGATCAGCCACGTGATGCGGGCCGAGGAATGGCTGCCTAGCACGCCCCGCCATCTACAGCTATTTGAGGCCTTGGGCTTTGAGCCGCCGAAGTTCGCGCACCTTCCCATGATCATGGGGCCGGACCGGGCAAAACTCTCGAAACGCCACGGCGCGACGGCCATCGGCGAATACATCGTGGACGGCTACCTGCCCGAGGCGCTGCTTAATTTCATGGTGCTGCTGGGATGGTCGTTGGACGACAAGACGGATGTGGTGTCGTCCCAGACGGTGACCGACAACTTCACTTTGGATCGGGTTACTAAATCATCGGCCATCTTCGACCAAAAGAAGCTGCTTTGGATGAACGGCATGTACATAAGGGAACTCACTCCGGACCAACTAGCCGCCGCGATGACGCCCTTTCTAGAGCGGGACCTGCCCAAAGACATGTTGCCGGTGGACGAAGAGTACCTGCGCCGGATAGCTCCATTGCTTCAGGAGCGCATCAAGCGTTTAGATGAGTCGGCGGACATCACCGAATATTTCTTCAGGGCCAACGAAACGTTCAACACAGACGATCTAGTGCAGAAGGGCATGGACCGGGACTCGACCCTATCCGCCCTGAATGCGGCCCTTGATGACTTGAGCGGCGCCGATGATTTCCAGCACGAAAAGCTGGAAGAGATGCTGACGGCCACTGGCGAGAAACTGGAATTGTCCCGCCGCCAATTCTTTGGAGTACTGCGCGTGGCCGCCACCGGCCGGGCCGTGTCGCCGCCTCTGTTCGAGATGATGGAGGTCATGGGCAAGGACCGCACCGTGAGCCGGGTCAACAACGCCGTTGAACGGTTTAGCGCCGCGGGCTGACGGTCCAGTAACACAGGATGAATCAATAATGACACAGGCAGAAACCTCGGTTGACTTCGTGCGGGGCATAATCGCCGACGACAACAGGTCGGGCAAATTCGACGGCCGGGTGATGACCCGCTTCCCCCCGGAACCCAATGGCTACCTGCACATCGGCCATGCCAAGTCGATCTGCTTGAACTTCGGGGTCGCCGCGGAGTTCGGCGGCGCCTGCAATCTGAGATTCGACGACACCAACCCTTCCAAAGAAGAGGTAGAGTTCGTCCGGTCGATCCAGGAAGATGTCCTCTGGTTGGGCTTCGACTGGGGCGAGAACCTTTTCTACGCCTCAGACTACTTCGGCCAGCTTTTCGACTACGCAATCCGGCTGATCGAGAAGGGCAAGGCGTATGTCTGTGACCTCACGTCTGACGAGGTTCGGGAATACCGAGGAAACCTGACAGAGCCCGGCAAAGAGAGTCTGTATCGCGACCGGTCTATCGAGGAGAACCTGGACCTTTTCCGGCGCATGCGCGCAGGCGAGTTCGAAGAGGGCGCGCACACCCTCCGGGCCAAGATCGACATGGCTTCGCCCAACTTGAACCTCCGCGACCCGGTGCTCTACCGCACCCTAAAAGAAACCCACCACCGCACCGAAGATGAATGGCCCATCTATCCGATGTACGACTTCGCCCATGGGCAATCGGATTCTATAGAGCACATCACCCATTCTGTTTGCACGCTAGAGTTCGAGGACCATCGTCCCCTCTACGACTGGTTCCTGGATGAGCTGGATATCTACCACTCCCAACAGATCGAGTTCGCCCGGCTGAATCTCACCCACACCGTGCTCAGCAAACGGCGTTTGATCCAACTGGTCGATGATGGCAACGTGAACGGCTGGGACGACCCGCGCCTGCCCACCATCTCTGGGCTGCGCCGCCGGGGCTACACTCCTGAAGCCATCAGGGAATTCTGCGACCGCATCGGCGTGGCCAAGCGGGACAATACGGTGAGCATCGCTCTTTTGGAGCACGCCCTCAGGGATGACCTAAATAAGAGGTCGCCCCGGGTCATGGGCGTATTGGACCCCCTCAAGGTCGTGATTGAAAACTACCCCGAGGGAAAGTCCGAGGACATAGTTTCGGTTAACAACCCGGAAGACATGAGCATGGGCGAGAGAAACATCCCCTTCTCCCGGACCGTGTATATCGAGAAAGACGACTTCCGTGAAGAGTCGCCGCCCAAGTTCTACCGGCTGTCTCCGGGCCGGGAAGTACGCCTCAAGGACGCCTACTACATCACCTGCACCGGCGTGGTCAAGGACGAGACCACCGGCGAGGTGATCGAGCTGCGCGCCACCTACGACCCAGATACCTACGGCGGGACGTCATCCGACGGCCGCAAGGTCCGGGGAACTTCCCATTGGGTATCTGCCAATCATGCGGTGGACGCCGAGGTGCGTATCTACGACCACCTCTTCTCTACCGAAGACCCAGATGACGTTCCGGACGGCGGGACCTTCATAGAGAACTTGAACCCAGAGTCGTTGGTTGTCCTAAAGTCGTGCAAGCTGGAGCAGGGTCTGGATAAGGCCAAGCCTGGGGAACGGTTCCAGTTCTTGCGGCAGGGCTACTTCTGCGTCGATCCCGACTCCACGCCGGAAGCCCCGGTCTTCAACCGGACGGTGCCGCTCCGGGACACCTGGTCTCGCATGGACCAGGGGCGAAAGAAGGGCTAACCGCCGCGATCTAGTATGGGGTGGGCATCTGTCCCTTCTCCCCCGCACGGGAGAAGGTTAGGCCCGACGGATTCGAGGCTCTCGACGGAGTCGGAGATGAGGGCGTACCCCCAGCCACCGTTACAATCTTTAATTAACCTGGTAAACCTGCAGACGGTGCCTGAGGCTATCGGCCACGTAGAGTCGGCCTTGCCTGTCGAGCTTCACCGCCGATGGCCCCCAGAAATAGCCTTCCACGCCGGCGGATATCTCCCGTTCGCGCCGAACCGGCGGGTCTAACTCTGGAAACAGGTCCGCTTCTGACCGTAACTGTCCTTCCTCGGGGTTCACCGCGAAATAATCGGCCGCCCATTTGGAGTCCACCGACTCGCCACGCAGCGTCGCCAGCAAGCTCCCGTTCGGCCCCAATACCTTCACCTTTTCGTTGCCCCAGTCGGCGACATACATGTTGCCGTCGTCGTCCACGGCCAGACCGGCCGGCCGGTGGATGGCGTCGCCTTCGGGAAGACCGTCAAACTCTTCGATCAAAACGCCGTCTGCACTGTAGCGTTGAATACGGTCGTTGCCCCAGTCGGAGACATAAACATCTCCAGCTTCAGTCAGAGCCAAGCCCCATGGCCCCTGGAACTGGCCGGGGCCGGAGCCCCGCTGGCCCCAGGCCGAGATTAACTGGCCGTCCTTAGTAAATTTCTGCACTCGGTGGTTTCCGCTATCGGTCAGCCACAGGTTGTCGTCGGCGTCAAATGCGATGCTGGAGGGATACTCGAGCTGCCCGTCGGCCGAGCCCTTCACACCCCATTGGCTCAGGAACTTGCCGCCTTTATCGAAGATGGACACCCGCTGCAGGCCCTCGTCGGCCACGTAGACCTGGTCTAGGCTATCGATGGCGATGGAACTGGGCCACCAGAACTCTCCGTCCCCCTGTCCGCCGGTGCCCCATTCCCCCAAGAACTCCTCGTCGATCGTGCACATCGACACTCGTTTGGAGGGCAGCCGGACCGTCGTCTCGGGGCCGGCCCGGTTCAGAACATAGATCACGCCCTGGGAGTTGAACGCCAGGTCCACCGGGTTGGTGAACCCCCGCCCAACCGCGGTCAGGAAGCCGATTGTGTGGCTGTATGTGAATGTCTTGGTGGTGGTCATGTCATGTGTCCAATCGAATCGAGTCCAGAGACCGGTCCGCCCTATTGTCATTCCGAGGCGGCCGCAGCCGACGAGGAATCTCTTTCCGCGGTGAAGCCTCGTTCCATCCAAGCAATGAGACCCCTCTCCTTCCCCGGAAGGAGAGGGGTGACAACGGCGAGGCGTTTTGGCCAGAACAAGAACCGCCGCCCCCGGCAGGTATCTGCTGCCGAAGGGGCCTAAGCCATCTGATATTCACGGGTGGCTAGGATAACTTGTAGTAATTCGACCACCTGCTGTTCCGAGCAGGACACAGCGTCTTCGGGGGTGAAACTTACCTCGCCGTAATTAGCGGCGAACTCAACCAGCCGCTGGTGGGTGCCTTCGGAGACTTGGAGGCCGCCGACCAATAGCAGACACTCATCCACCAAGTCGTTCGGCTGATAGGTATCTCGGCGAGCCTTGAGGCTCTTGATCATAGCCTGGACCCCCGGTTGGAGAGTGTCGCCGATGATTAGCGCTGAGGAGTTGACCCGTTCCACGAGGGTGCCGGTGTCCACCCACTCTGTGCCGGTATGCCAACCCTCGACGGTCGGTGGGTTCAGGATCTCCTGGCCCATGAAGTTGGCGTCGCTGGCCAGGTTGGTGATGTCCCATTGGGGAGTTGTGAAGCTGCCGGCGAGCCTGGCGGTGCCGACGACCAACTCGGTCGGACTCTTGACCTTGGCGTACCAAACGTCTTCCGACTTGAAGTAGTCCGACAGGAACAGCGCTCGCAGCATCGAGCGGATATCGCCGCTCGATTTGCGGTACTCCTCGGCCAGGAAGCTTATGGCCTCTTCGTTTGGAGTGTCGGAAACGAAGTAGTTGTAGAGCTTGCCGGCGATGAACCAACTGGTTGCCGGGCGCATGGCGATGATGTCGATGATGTCCTCGCCGTTGAAGTTGCCCGTGCGGCCCAGGAAGCGCTTCTCAGTGTCGTCGTGGTCCTCGGGCCGGTACTCGAACTGCCAATCGATGCGTCCCGACGGCCAGATGGAGTCCCGGGACGCCCGGACGCTCATATATTCGTCGTTGGCGATGGTCCAGCCGGTGAAGGCCCTGGCGCAGTTCTTAACGTCGTCTTCGGTGTAGTTGCCGATGCCCATAGAGAAGAGTTCCAGCAACTCGCGGCCGTAGTTCTCGTTGGGGGCGTATTTATGATTGTCCTTGTTGTCCAGCCAGAAGATCATGGCTGGGTCGCGGGAGAGTTCCATCAATATGCTGTGGAATGGCCCTAGGCCGTGGCGACGGAAGGTGTCGGTCTGGTTGACCACACCCTTGGCGTGGTTCAGCTTGCCGTAGGCGGTGGCGAATAGTCCGTGCCAGAACAAGGCAATCTTTTCCTCCAAAGGCCGCTTGGAGTTGATCATCTTGTACATCCAATAGTTCTGAGCGCTCTCGAAATACATCACGCTGTTCAGGTCGGGTTGGTACCGTCGGAACAGGTCGTCGTCCCAATCGGAGGCGTCTTCGGGATGGACCAGCGCATCGACGGTGGCCTCGTAGCCCTGGGCCCGGGACTCTTCCAACTCCTGAAGGGTGGCGCCGAACCCGGCCCGCCGCATCAGATGGGCCAGGAGTCCAAGTTCTTTATCCGCCATTTGATGGCCTCCTAAAAACGGCCGCTAACCGGGTGATAAAACGTTGCGCGACCGGACATTTCACGATGTGCAGTATCGGATTTGAGCTAGTATAGCATTTCCAAAATCGGCCGAGATACGGGCCACCTTCTTAAGGGATGCAAGACATAATTATGGCAATTTAGGCTGAAACTTGACCGATTCCTAAAAAAAGATTAATATTCCACAAAATACTCATATCGGATTCATTAAATTTCCCTTGACAGGGCGCGGTTCCTTTACTTTAATGTGCTAGTGGGTCAACGGGATGAGAGTGGGGCGAGGGTTGTGATGTTGCCCAATGCTTTCTCTACGCCGTTGGCCGAGGTTTTCGGATCAGCGGCTTTTCTCTTATATAAGGGAGCATCAATTAGGGACTGGGGAGGTAGGAAAACGAAGAATAGACGGCCAGTCAACGGCCGGAACCAGAGACACATATCCAGAACCTGCCCGCCGGAAGGGGTTGCGCCAGACCGGACCTAGCCTGGACCAAGAGCAATATTCTCTCTTCATTAATGAGTCTCTGGCGAGACCCCCGGAATATCCACATACCGACGGCGTCAGGTGGTGACGATTCAAAGTGGTGCGGAACGTTCAATAATAATTGAATGAGGGGTTGGGTGTAACGATGATGTCGACAGCGGTGAAGATCATCAGTGATGGGGTTATCAAGATGGACGGCGGGTCCATGTTCGGTCAGGTGCCCAAGGTTGCCTGGGAGAGCAGTGTGGTCACTGACCGCAAGAACCGAATGACGCTGGGCTTGAATTGCCTGTTGTTGCAAGTCAGCGGACAGAACGTCCTGGTTGACACCGGGATAGGCTCCAAAGAGATCGATCAAGACAAAGAGAACCTTGGGTTGGTACCCAGCCGCCTATTGAAGGGTTTGAAGGGCGTGGGTCTCACCCCCAAGGACATCAGCGCAGTGGTCCTTTCCCACCTGCATTTTGACCATTCGGGCGGTTGCACCCGGCTGGACCGGGCCGGCAACTTGGTTCCCACTTTCCCCAAGGCCAAGTATTACGTGCAAGAAAAGTGCTGGGACGAAGCTTGTAATCCCAACGAGCGTTGCCACGGCTCGCACAGGGCGGAGAATTTCCTGCCCATCGAGGAACGGGGTCAACTGGAATTGCTGGATGGCGATACCGAGATCATGCCCGGTCTGAATGTGATCGTCACTGACGGCCATTCTCAGGGCCACCAGATGGTCATGTTCAACCATGGCGGCGAACGGGTAGTGTTCCTGGGCGACATCATTCCCACGCCTCACCATCTGAACCTAGTAGCCATCTCAGCTTTTGACAGCTCTCCCGAGAAAACGCTCGAGCAGAAGCGGGATCTGTTGAGTCAGGCCGAGCGGCAAGGTTGGCTCTTGGTCTTCTCCCACGGCCACGATATCAAAGCCGGATATCTGGAGCGCCGCGGTGAGATGGGCTACCTCCGGCCTGTAGAACTCTAGACGGCGTCGCTAGTTCGGTTCCGAAAACCGAACTCCACCACCTGTCATCCCGGGGGATACCGAAGGCCAACTAGGAATCTCGTTGCGCGGTTAAGTTTAGTGCCACCCAAATAAAGAGACCCCTCTCCTTCCACGGAAGAAGAGGGGTGATAATGGTATATGGCTGGGGACGGGAGAATCGCCTGTAGCGCCTCTACCGTCGATCGATTCGAGAAACCAGTTAAGCGACTTCGCCCGTCACCCAGTCCCCGTCCAAGCCGATCAGGTGCGCATCTGTTATCACGTTGCCCAGCTCCCGGTCGCTCTGCGCCTTAACCCTCAAGTAGTTGTCGGTCAGACCGCTCCAAATCCCGCCAGCATCGCGCCCTTTGCCCGGCTCCCAAAGTACCGGCCTGGTCTGGCCCAGAGACCCAAGCCGAAACTCCCGCACCGCTGTGGCTGCCAACTCCAGCATCTCCCCCGTCCGCTCCCGCTTTTTAATTACCTCGACCTGCCCATCAAGGTGCGCCGCCGAAGTACCCGGCCGAATTGAATAGGGGAAGACGTGCATGTCGCTGAAGCCCACTGACATGGCGAAGCTGTAGCTCTCGGCGAACTCCCTTTCTCCCTCTCCGGGAAAGCCCACGATGATATCAGTGGTCATCCCTGCGTCCGGAATCTTCTTTCGCACCAACTCCACCGTCTCCGCGAACCGGGCGGTGTCATAGCGCCGTCGCATGGACCGCAAGATGGTGTCGCTGCCGCTCTGTAGCGGGATGTGCAAGTGGGGGCAGAGACGAGGGTCGTCCCACAGCTCCAACAACTCATGGGTGATCTCCTGGGCTTGGAGCGACGACACTCGCAGCCGGTCGATGGACGTTTCGGCCAAGACTCGCTTGATGAGATCCCGCAGGTCTATCCCTGGAAGATCGAACCCGTAGGTCCCTAGTTGAGTGCCGGTTAGTACGGCCTCTCTGCAACCGTTCTCGGACCGTCCGTTGATCTCGGCGATGATCTCTTCAGGCGGGATGCTCCGTTCCCTGCCCCGCACTTTGGGCACGATGCAGTAGGCGCAGACCTGGTCGCAACCCTCCTGAATCTTAACCATAGCCCGGCTTCTACCAACCGGCGCGGCCACAGGCGCGTTTTGTATGGACGAGTCGGCTACCACATTGAGCTTGGCCGCAACAGTGGAGACCAGCGTCTCCTTTTGGCGGTTGTCCAGCACCAGGGAGACCTCTTCCATGGCGGAGAGTTCGTCTTTTGCGCGTTGGGCGTAGCAGCCGGTGGCCACCACCAGAGCGTCCGGATTGGCGCGGCGGGCGCGGCGTAGGTATTGGCGGGCTTTGGAGTCTGAGTTGGCGGTCACGGTGCAGGAATTCAGGATCACCACATCGGCCTGTGTGGCGGACCTGACCACCCTGAAACCGGCCTCTTGAAATTGCCGGGCCAGCACCTGGCTATCAGCCTGGTTCAGCTTGCAGCCGTGGGTGTGGATGGCGACTTTCGGGCTTTCGAATGAAGTGTCCGGGCTCATCTTAGGGGGCCGCGGTCCATCTCTTCCGGTTCGTCCATCCCGTCCATTTCGCCCCGCAGCAACGCGCTGAGCAGGTCGCCGCCGGGGGCCATGTCCCAGAGCTTTTCGACGGCCCCTGTGACATCTTCCAATGTCGCTACCAGATGATCGGCCCGGATTCGAGACTCGCGCACTTTCTCAGCGGTCTCGCCGAAGGACGCAAGCTTGGTGAAGGACTCCCTGATCCGCCGATCCCGGTTCTCTTGGCCCAATTCCAGGGCAAAGTCCTCGACGGCTTTCAAGCCGTCCAACTCCCTTCCCCGGCCTAACGCCACTCCCTTCACCGCCAGGGTCAGGCTGCCCCACAGCAGTTCTTCGCAGCGCTCCCAGCGGCCTTGGCGTATCTCGTCCATGGCGTCTTGCAGCAACCGCAGGCTCTGGCCCCGGTAGCGCAACAGGCGGTCTTCGTCTTTCTTGCTCAGTTCGGGCATAGGTTACCTACGATTTTACCACTGGAGTCTGGTTAAGGAACCCTATCGTGGCGAACCCGGTTGCCAAATAACGACTCCGATGGCAACATAGTGCCTGCCGCAGCCTAGCCAGGAGAAACTACAGAGTGACCACTGATTCCTTTCGCTTCGTTGGCTATCCCGTCCGGGTCCACGCCGGGCTGGACGCGATCAGCAGCTTGGCCGGCGAGGTTGACCGGCTCCGATCTCAGCGTGTCTTGGTGGTCTGCGGGCAATCGGTGGCCGACAAAACCGACCTGGTGGACCGAGTGGAACAGGCATTAGGAGAGCGGGTGGCCGGGGTGTTCTCGGGAGGAAAGACCGGTTCGCCGGTGGCCTCCGTACTGGAGGGCGTCGCGGCGGCGCGTGAGGTTGACGCGGACGGTATCGTGGCCGTCGGCGGCGGCAGCGCCGTGGTCACCGCCCGGGGCATAACCATCCTGTTGGCCGAGAAGGGAACGGCCCAGGAACTGTGCACCCAATACCCCGAGGGCAAACCCCCGGTCAGCCCACGGTTGATGGCGCCCAAGATTCCCAACTTTATCGTTCTCACTACAGCCACTACCGCAGTGACTCGCGCCGGCACCGCGCTCATAGACGAGGAATCCGGCCACAGGCTCGAGTTGTTCGACCCCAAGACCCGCCCAGCCGCCGTGATCTGGGACGAGCAGGCGCTTCTTACGGCCTCGCCCTGGCTTTGTTTGAACGCGACCGCATCGTGTTTCACCGGCGTGGCTTCAGCCTTGCAACGTACCGGCCTTAACCCACTTGAGGAAAGTGACCTCTTGGAGGCCCTGCGGCTGCTGTTGGAAAACCTGCCGCTGGTAAACTCCCAGCCGGATAACCCTGCGGTGCGGATCAACCTGTGCGCTGCGGCTTTTCTTTATAACCGGGCCACGGATGCCGGGGCCGGGGTCAGCGCGTTGGGGCTTGTGACAGCCTTGGCCCACTCGCTGGACACCCGCTACCCGGAATGCGGGCACGGCGACGCCTACTCCATCCTCACCGCCTCCGGAATGCGGTTCAACGCAGAAGCCAACGCCGCCGGCCAAGCCCGTTTCGCCCGGGCCATGAGGGTTAAGAAAGATGGGATGGACGACCTTCAAGCATCCGCGGCCGCAGCCGACGCTATTGAGGAGCTCTTCAAAGGGTTGGGGCTGCCGGTGAGGTTGAGCGAAGTGGGGGTCCCCGAGGACGAAATCGACCTTATCGCAGAAGACGCCATGACCGATTTCGGGCTCCACCGCAACGTCCGCAAGATTCAGAATGTTGATGAGCTTAAAGCCATCTTGGCAACCATTAAATAACGGAATTTTCCGGCCGATAGATGCGCCGGTGTAAATCTAGGGTTTTGGATCTTTCCAAAACCCTTATTCCGGACACAAATCGCTAGAGGGGAGCTATGAAGTACGACTACATCATCGTTGGGGCCGGTTCGGCAGGCAGCGTTCTGGCCACCAGGCTGTCCGAAGACCCGGACAAGACTATCCTGCTGTTGGAGGCGGGTCCGGACTACCCCGACTTCGAGCACCTGCCTGAGGACCTTAAGAAGGGCTACAACGTCTGGCGTTCGGCTTACGGGCCCCATAGCTGGGACTACCGCGCCACGGCCACACCGCTGCAACCGGAACCCATAATCATCCCCAGAGGCAAGGCCACCGGCGGCTCCAGCGCAATCAACGGCCAGGTAGTGTTCCGCGGGCTGCCCGAGGACTACGACCAGTGGGCCGAGTGGGGCAACGACGAATGGGCCTACACCAAGATCCTGCCCTACTTCCGGAAGATGGAGAACGACTGGGACTTTCCGGGTGACGACTTCCACGGCAGCGAAGGTCCATTGCCCGTCCGGCGCTTCAAGCGGGAGGAATGGATCCCCGTCGCCGAAGGATTCTATCAGGCCTGTATCGGCGTCGGCTTCCCAGAAGACCCGGACCAGAACAATCCCGACTCCACCGGTGTGGCGGCCCGTCCCCTGAACAACATCGACGGCGTCCGCATGAGCACGGCCTTGACCTACCTGAACNTGGCGCGGCACCGGCTTAACATAACGATACGCGGTGGCGTCGCNATCCGGCGTGTCTTGTTCCAGGGCAACCGTGCCATGGGCTTGGAGGCNGAGAGCGGCGGAGAGATATTTAATGTCGAAGGGAGCGAGATCATTCTCTCTGGCGGGGCCATCGGNTCCCCCCAAGCACTATTGCTGTCGGGCGTGGGNCCGGCCCGGGAACTCGAGCATTTAGGAATCAACGTGGTCCGTGACCTGCCCGGCGTTGGCAAGAACCTGCGCGACCACCCGGCGGCATACATGCTGTTTAGAGGCGAGGGCGAGCCCCCCGACATCGACACACCCAGCCTCCAGGTTGGACTGCGTTTCAGTCTACCCGGATCGCCCACCCGAGGCGATTTCCAGATGACGCCGACATTGATGAGCAGCGAGCACCGTCCGGCCAGCGTGAACTTCGAAGACGACACGTTCCACTTTGGCTTGAGTGTGGGCTTGCAGAACGCCACATCGGCCGGAGAGTTGACCCTTAACACGACCGACCCCCACGATCAGCCCTTCCTGAACTACGATTTTTTCTCGGCCGAATACGACCGGGAACGGATGCGTGGCGCGCTGCGCATGGCGGGGAAGGTTGCGGAGCATCCGAGCTTCGCGGTCCATGTTGTCGAACAGGTGAACCCAACAAAAGAGGAACTGGCCGACGACGCGGCACTGGACCGTTGGATCTTGACCAACTGCTACACTCAGCACCACATCTCGGGTACCTGCAAAATGGGGCCAAGCTCCGACCCGATGGCGGTCGTAGACCAGTACGGCCACGTCCACGGCCTGGAAGGGCTGCGGGTTGTCGACGCCTCGGTCATGCCCGACGTCATCCGCGCCAACACCAACGCCACCACGATAATGATCGCTGAGCGGGTGGCGGACTGGATAAAAGAGGGCAGATAGCCATGCTATGGTGACGTAGGGGCGGGTTTCCAACCCGCCCTGCTTCACGTTGGCCAACTCCCAGATGCACAGACCACGGCACGACCCAAGGCCATTCGGTTTCCTTGGACGAATTTGGCCTCTCTGTAGTAGGGCAGGTTAGAAACCTGCCCCTAGGTACCAGCCCCTCCTGGCCCCTGGCTGCGCCGAAGGGCGAAGAGACCCACTACGCTACCCATCCGGCCTGGCACCAGATAGAATAATTAGTGGCTTCGCAAAATTCCCACTATCTAGGACGGTACCAATATGTCCACGCGGCCCAACGTTAGAATCGAACGGGACTCCATGGGTGAGATGGAAGTCCCAGCCGACGCCCTCTACGGTGCGTCAACCATGCGGGCGGTTTTGAACTTCCCCATCAGCGGCCTTGGCTTCCCCAGGCCATTCATTCGGGCCCTTGGCCTGATCAAGCAGTCCGCGGCCAAGACCAACATGTCGTTGGGCCTGTTGGATGAAAAGATATGCAACGCCGTGGTGGCCGCCGCGCAAGAGGTCATCGACGGCGCGTTGGACCAGCACTTCGTCCTGGACATCTTCCAGACTGGTTCGGGCACCTCCACCAACACCAATGCCAACGAAGTCATCGCCAACCGCGCCAGCCAATTACTGGGGGGCGACTTGGGCTCCAGGCTGGTGCACCCCAACGACCATGTGAACATGGGCCAGTCCTCCAACGACGTGATCCCCACGTCCATCCATCTGGCGGCGCTGCTCACCATCAAAGAAGACCTGATTCCAGGACTGGAATTTCTGGCCGACGAACTGAACAAGAAATCAGACGAGTTCTGGCCCGTGGTCAAGACCGGCCGCACTCATCTCCAGGATGCTACGCCAGTACGTTTGGGGCAGGAATTCAAAGGATTCGCGGGTCAGGCCGCATACAGCGTGCAGCGGCTGAACCGGGCCCAAGAGGCGCTGGCTGAGGTGGCCCTGGGCGGCACCGCGGTGGGCACCGGCGTGAACACCCACGAGGAGTTCTCAGCGCGGACCTGTAAGACCGTTTCCGAGGCCTCGGGCGTGCTCATCAAGGAAACGGCCAACCACTTCCAGGCGCAGGCTTCCTTGGATGCCCTGGTGGAGGCCAGCGGCGAACTGAAGACCATCGCCATCAGCCTGCATAAGATCGCCAATGACATCCGGTTCATCGCGTCGGGACCCCGGGCGGGACTGGGGGAGATCAACCTGCCTGAGGTACAGCCGGGAAGTTCGATCATGCCTGGCAAGATCAATCCGGTGATTTCAGAGTCGGTGATCCAGGTGGTCGCCCAGGTGGTAGGGAACGACGCATCGGTGACGCTGGCCGGTCAGGGCGGCTACTTCGAATTGAATACCATGATGCCGGTGGCGGCCCACAACATCTTGCAGTCCATCTCGCTCTTGGCGGCTTCGGCTCACAATTTCGCCGACCAGTGCGTCAAGGGGATCACGGCAACCACGGTGGGGCCGGACATGGTCGAAAAGGGGCTGATGTTGGGCACGGCCCTGGCGCCGGCCATTGGCTACGATGCAGCAGCAGCCATCGCCAAAGAGGCCTCGATCAAGGGAACGACCATCAGAGAGATGGCCAAAGAGAAGACGGATCTGTCGGACGCCGAGTTAGACGAATTGCTGGACCTGGAGAGCATGACCGAGCCGGGCATCGGTGCGGGAGGTGCCGGCGGCGGGGGGTAGGCTTTGCTAGCTTCCCGACACTTCTTCTTCGAACAGTGGAAGCCCCTGCTCGGTAGCTTTCATGAGGCATTCCAAGCAGCGCTGTTTGGCCTCATGGCCCGCGGATGACCAGAGGTTCTCTGATCGTTGGCCGCAAAGATAGTCGGGCTCGACGTTCTCGATGCCGGTTTTCTCCAGGTAGTGAACGTACCCGGTCTTTCGCTCATTGGTCCACCACCACCGGGTGATGCTGGCGTCCAATTCGTCCAAGTAGGCCTTGAACTTGTCCTGCCAGTCGTCCCCTGGCATCTCCACGAGCCAACGACCGTGCTCCGAGTCAGGGTCACGCTCGGCCTTTAACTCGCCGCTTCTGATGTATTCCCGGACGTCCCGTTGAGTGATGTTCAGGCGGCGGGATGCATCTTGTATCGAAAGTTTTTCCACATGGACTCCGTTAAATCTGCCCAAGTGCCGGTCTGTACTCCCGCTAGGTCACCGGATTGGAAGCCGTGGCCGGGTCCTCGATGGTATCGGCCAGAGAGCCGCCCGGGGGAACCATAGGGTAGACATTCGTGTTTGAGTCTACCACGAACTCGATTAGGAACGGGCCGTCGTGGTCCTGGGCCTGGCGCAGGGCAGGCAGGACGTTTTCATATTCCGTGACCCTGATCGCGCCCACACCGTAGGCCTCGGCCAGCTTGATGAAGTCGGGCCCGCTAACCGGCACCGCCTTCAGATGGCCATCGAAATACATCTCCTGCCATTGCTTCACCATCCCCAGGTAGCCATTGTTGATCAGGGCGATCTTCACCGGCAGCTTCTCTTCCGAGAGCGTGACCAGTTCCTGAAGAGTCATCTGGAAACCGCCGTCTCCGGCGACTGACCATACCGGGGCCCCGGGTTTGCCTATCTGAGCTCCAAGCGCCGCTGGGAGCTCGAAACCCATCGCTCCCAGCCCGCCGGATGACACGAAGGTGTCTGAATGGTTGAAAGACAGGTGTTGGGCGGCCCACATCTGGTGTTGGCCCACACCAGTAACCACGATGGTCTCCGGGTCTTCTTGGACCAAGGTATCCAGAGCGCTGATCACCTGTTGGGGCTGCAAGGTATCGCTGGCCGGGATAGCCAGTGATGGGTGGTCTTGCTTCAAGTTTTCGATGTATTGCATCCAGTCGGGCCGCGGTGTATTTGTTACCAGCGGTGTCAATCTCTGGAGGAGCGCCTTGGCGTCTCCGACCACAGGGACTTCCACCGGCACGTTACGGCCGATCTGAGTGGGGTCGATGTCCATGTGAATGATTCGGGCGTGCGGCGCGAAGGTGTCCACCTTGCCTGTGACCCGGTCGTCGAAGCGCATACCCACGCCAACGATCAAGTCGGCTTCGTTCACCGATAGATTGGACCAGTACATCCCGTGCATCCCCAGCATGCCCATGCTCAGGGGATGGCCGCCGGGGAAACTGCCCAGTCCGAGCAGAGTAGTGATCACTGGGATGCCGGAGCGCTCGGCCAAAGATAGCAGTTCCTTATTGGCCCCGGAGGTCATCACTCCGTGACCGCTGATGATCAACGGCCTCTCGGCTTTATTTATCAAGCGGGCCGCTTCTTTCAGCCTCTTCGCCGCTTCTTCGGATACTTCGGGCGCCGGGGGCTCGGTCGCATCGGGGAATACTGCGTCGGTGAGCTCCATCTGGACGTCTCTGGGCACATCGATCAGCACCGGGCCGGGCCGGCCCTCTTGGGCGACGTGGAACGCCTCACGAATCTTTTCAGCCAGGTCGGCGGGGTTCATTACCATGAAGGTGGCCTTGGTGGTGGAGGCAGCGATGGAGCAGATATCGCATTCCTGGAAAGCTTCGCTCCCCAGGGATGCACGGGCAACTTGGCCGGTGATGGCGACCATGGGGACTGAGTCGGCCTTGGCGCCCATGATGCCGGTGACCAGGTTGGTCGCGCCGGGGCCAGAGGTGGCGACGCAGACTCCCACCTTGCCGGTGACTCTGGAGTAGCCGTCGGCCGCGTGGGCCGCAGACTGTTCGTGGCGCACCAAGATGTGGCGTAGTTGGGGGTAGGACCAAAGCGCGTCGTAAAAGGGGAGAATCGCCCCCCCGGGATAGCCGAAGATGACTTCGACACCCTCCCTAAGTAGGCTTTCGCAGATGATCTCCGCGCCTTTTAGCTTTCTTGTAGGTTCCATATCCGTCCAGCAGCCTCCATAAATGGTAGGACTTTCTCCTGCAGAGAAAGGCGCCTGAAGAGCTGCTGCCGGGCAATAAAAAAGCCCCATCCCAACATAGGGACGGGACGTTACATTCCCGCGGTACCACCCTAATTATCCCGATTTTCTCGGGACCTCTCTAGCAGGACACCAACATGTCCCGTCTTTCTTAACGGGGGAACGAACCCCGGCCCGGTCTACTGGCCCTCTTTCATGTTCAGAGGGGTTTCAACTGGCGGCTCCGGAGGGATTTTCGGTCAGCTTCGGCGTGCCTGCTTTCACCGTACCAGGCTCGCTAGGCGCCTACCCCTGCCTACTCGTCTCCATCACAGCCTTTGTTGAACAAGATTAACAAGAACGGGGCCGAAGTGTCAATATATCGTGCCTGGCCACGGAGGATATTCCCGATGGGCCGCAAGGTGGTAGGCGCTACAAAAGAGTCCATCTTACGTGTTCCTGGGCATCCAGCCCATTTTAGCTCGCATGGCCTATGATAGTATGGATTTTTGGAGGAGTGGCCTTTGTACGGAGAATCCACAAAGCTTCCGCCCGTTGGGCGGCGGCNGAAACAACCCACGGGCCAGGCTAGGACTTCCGCTGGATTACCGGTGGGGCTATNGCGCAGCCTGGACCAAAGCCTGCAAAAAGACTTGTTTTCCGGACTGTTTCAGGGCGCCCCGACACTGACTNATGACGGGGCCGCGCATTCGGAGCCGGTCCAAAGCGCCGTTCCAGGCGATGCCGCGACTCCCGCTGTCGCGGNATCTTTGTCCGGAAGNACCATCCGCAGGATAGACCTGCTCTTGGGAGAGTCGGCCAGCCACACTTTTTGCCCAGAAGAAGGCCTCGTCATGACGCCTCCTGAAGAGGGACGGATGCTGGTTTTGACCAACCGGCGGATCATTGCGTTCGGTCAGTCCAGCGGCATGAGACAGACCGTATTGATGCCGGTGGAAGAGGTCAAAGCCGTGTCGGTGAACGTAGGGCACCGCAGCAAGGGCGCATTGTTCCAAGGCGGACTGATGGTCATGGCCGCCGTGTTTTTCTATGTGCTGCTGGCTTATTGGCTGACCGGGCGAATCGATGGACCGACCGTGCCCATCATCCGTATGGACCTGGTGGCCTTTGTTGTTTTTCTGGCCGTCCTGACGGGCGTTGCCATGTTGGCCCAGATCTACTTCGCCAAGCCCGACGGAGAGGTCACGTTCCAAGGAGACGGGGTAAAACTCACATTCCCTTTCCGGGGAGAGACGGCCGAGGGCGACATTTATCAGTTGGTGAATACGGCCTTCGTCGCCCGACAAGCAGTTGTGGGCAACGTCATCCTAACACCGAAATAGCGCCCCAGTTCGATCTCTTCCGCCAAGAGAAGATAACCAGTCCCTTCTCCCTTCAGGGAGAAGGTTAGGATGAGGGTGAATTGCTAGTCGTCAGTCTGACTGTAATCCGGCAGCGGCTCAACCGGCAGCCATCCACCCTACCCCAAAGGCAACCCTGGCTCCACGTCAATATCCATGGGCGTTTCCTCGCCGCGCTGGTATTGGAAGTATCCGCAGGCCGCGATCATGGCGCCATTGTCGGTGCAGAGCACCGGCGATGGAATGATCACCGGCAAAGGCGAGCGTTTTACGATCTCTTCACGCAGCCTCGCGTTGGCCGTTACGCCACCTCCTAACACCAAGCCATTGACGCGGTATTTAGCGGCCATCTCCACCAGTTTGGCCGAGATAACGTCCACCACCGATTCTTGGAACGCTGCGGCCAGCTCACGCACCAATCTCTCTTGGTCCACTCCCTCATCGATCACCGGATAGAGCCCGTGGTCTTGGGCCATATGCAGCAGTGCGGTCTTGACGCCGCTAAAGCTGAAGTCCAGCGTGTCTTTCATCCACGCTCTGGGCAACAGCTCTTCACCCGTCGCCCCTGCGGAGACCCGTTGTATCTCCGGACCGCCTGGGAAGCCCAGGCCCAATATACGGGCCGCCTTATCGAAAGCTTCGCCAGCGGCGTCATCCCGGGTGCGGCCCACCAACTTGTACCTGCCGTGTCCCTCCATCAATAGGAGGTCCGTGTGCCCCCCCGAAGCCACCAAACAGGCCAAGGGGAAGCCGGGGTCGCTCTCCAGGTCAGCCTTGGCCAACCAGGACGCGTAGATGTGCCCTTCCAGGTGGTTCACTCCGATCAATGGGATCCCCAGGGAATAGGCGATGGATTTGGCGGCGTTCACACCGGTGATCAATGACCCGGCCAGTCCCGGCCCATAGGTCACGGCGATGGCGTCCATGTCCTCAAGGCCCAGCCCTGAATCAGCCGCCGCCTGCTCCAGTACCGGCACCAAGTCTCGAACATGCTGCCTTGAAGCAACTTCGGGCACAACGCCGCCGTAGGGCGAATGCAGGTCTACTTGAGACGATATGACGTTGGAGAGGAGGGTGTGCCCGTCTTCAACTACTCCCGCCGCAGTCTCGTCGCATGATGTCTCGATGCCGAGTATCTTTATCGCCATGGATCGTGTGTCGTCCCCGGAAATCATCTGTGCCTGGCCCGCCTCGGAATCGACGGTCTTCGTCCAACTTTACACTAATTTACGCCCGATGCTATCATCCTGAACAGGCCCGATATTGCCGATGGGCAACTTTTCGCGGTCTTTGGAGGTGGCTTCCACTGATGGATGCCGGTGATTCATGGCGATTAGCTCTATTAGTTTTATGCCTCGGTCTATCGGGATTCTTCTCCGCGTCTGAGACCGCATTTATCGCCCTGCCCAGGGCGCGTCTAATGCATCTGGTCCGCAGCCGCCGTCCCGGTGCAGACCGGGTCTCCAACATCATCCAACGCCCGGAACGCTTCTTGGCCACGGTGCTTCTTGGCAACAACCTGGTCAATACCGCGGCAGCGGCTCTGGCCACGGTGCTAGCCCTGAACCTGATCACGAACAAGTCGCTCTCCGTTTTGGCCGCAACTGCGGGCGTAACTACTTTTCTGTTGTTATTCGGCGAGACCGTGCCCAAGAACATCGCCTGGCGCCGCTCAGAGCAGGTCGCATTCGCCGTTTCCCGTCCCGTCCGGATTGTGGAGCTCACCCTTTCTCCAATCGTGACATTACTCCAGTATTTCAGCACCATGACCAACAGAGCCCTCGGCATCTCCACCACCACCCCTCCGATAGGCGAGGAAGAGATCCGCACCATGATTGCCGCCGGTGCCCAGACCGGTACCGTGGAAGCCTCGGAAGCCGCTCTGTTGGAGAAGGTGTTCCGCTTCGGCGACCGTCAGATGCGGGAGATTATGACGCCCCGGCCGGAGATCGTCTGGGTCGAACATGGCGACAGCCTCGATGAATTCTTGGCCGTCTACACGGAACACACGCATACCCGGTTTCCGGTATTCAACGGCTCCATGGAGAACGTGGTCGGCGTGCTTTCGGTGAAAGACGTCCTGGCCGGAATAGAGGGGCTCGAATCCGGCGGCGTGACCGGCCAACTCCAGCCTGCTTTCTTCGTCCCAGAGACCAAGAGTGTCAGCGAGACTTTCAACGTGATGCGGGAGGGCGGGCACAGCGTGGTGCTCCTGGTGGACGAGTTCGGCGGCATCGCCGGGCTGGCGACCATCAAGCAGATGATGGCTGTAATCGTTGGCCAGATGGGGGATGAGGGCGTCGCACCGGAAGAGCCGGTAACTGACCTTGGCCGCGGCGCGTTCCGTATGGACGCCGGCCTCGCCATATCTGACATCAATGAAGAACTGGGACTGGAGATCCCTGAGGGAGACTACCAGACCCTGGCCGGGTTCATACTCGACCGGCTTGGCGGCATCCCAGAGGTCGGCGATGTCATGGAGTTCGGCGACCTGCGGATCACCATCATTGCCATGGAAAGAGTCAGGATCGAGGAAGTGGAGTTACGGCGCTTGGACTCCGGACCTGGCTCCGGCACCGGCCGGTATGGGGCCAACTAGTGAAGTTCTTTCTGGTGCGCCACGGCGAGACCGAGTGGAATAAACTGGGCAGGTTCCAGGGCCACCAGGATATCAGTCTCAATGAGCGGGGCCTGGCCCAAGCAAAAGAGACGGCCAAAGCCGCCGCTGACTGGGGCCACTGCGCCATTTACTCCAGCCCCTTGGTCAGGACCGTCCAGGTGGCTGAGGAGATCGCCAAAGTCACGCCCATGCCTGTCACCAAACAACCGGGATTGGAAGAGCTCAGTCTGGGCGATCTTGAAGGCGTCACCGGACAGGAGATGCGCGATAAATGGCCTGAGGTGTTTGCGGTCTGGAGATCGAATCCTGAGAAGATTACCATGCCCAACGGAGAGTCACTGGTCCAACTCCGCAAGCGGTCCTGGCAGGCCATCCTGGACATCGAGCAGAAGCATTCCGGTGACGAATCAGTGGTTGTTATCTCTCATAATTTCGCCATCCGGTCCATCGTCGGCGAGTTGCTCGGAGTGCCGCTGGAGCATTTCCATCGTATGTCGCTGAACCTTGCCTCCGTATGCACGTTCGATAGCGACGATCGGAGCCGCCGGCTCACCGGGTATAACTCGACCAGCCACCTCTCACCCGAAAACCGGTAGCCGGAGATTATTGTGGCCAACGCCGCCGAACTGGAACGCAAGGTGGCGGCCGCCCTCCGGCGGGCCGGCTACTCCAATACCGACGTAACCTTGGCCGTCGGAGTGTCAGGCGGTCCAGACTCCTGTGCCCTGCTCTACTCTCTAGACCGGCTCAAAGACGCCCATGGCCTTTCCCTCCACGTCGCTCACTTGAACCACAATTTTAGAGGTCAAGAAGCCGAGGACGACGCCGTGTTCGTGGCCGAGATTGCCAAGGAACTGGGCCTACCGGTGACCGTGGTCAAAGAGGACCCCCACGAATACCAAAGAGAGCGCGGCATCTCTTCTTTTGAGCAGGGCGCCAGGGAGATGCGCTATGCGTTCATGGCCCGGGTCGCCCAAGACGCCGGCGCCAGGGCGGCGACGGTGGGTCATACCGCCGACGATCTGGCGGAGACGGTGATGCTTCATGTGCTGCGCGGCTCCGGGCTCTACGGTCTCCGCGGCATGGGCGAGGTCTCGGATTGGCCCTGGCCGGTTGATGCAGGAGGCTTGAAGCTATTTCGGCCCCTGCTGGAGGTAACGAAGGCCCAGACCGCCGATTACTGCCGTGAGATTGGGCGCAGCTACCGCGAGGACAGCGGCAACTTCATGTGGCGCTTCACCCGCAACAAAGTCCGCCAAGACCTGATGCCTCGCCTTGCCCAGGACTACAACCCGCAGGTGCGCGATGCTCTGGTCCGGCTGGCACGGACCGCAGCCGAAGAACTGGATTTCGTGGAGCATGAACTGGACAAAGTCTGGCCTGACGTGGCGACGAATTCAGACAGCGAGGTCCGGTTTTCCAAAAACGCCTTAAACGAGCTCCATCCGTTGTTGCAGCGTCTAGCCCTCAGGCGCGGCTACATCGTGGTGACGGGAGACTCCACGGGGCTCAGAGAGACCCATATGGTGGCCATGGAGGGCCTGGCGCTGGGGGAACGCGGCGGACGTTCGTTGGAGCTGCCGGCGGGAGTGATACTCCGCCAAGAGTACGCCGAATTAGTGCTGACAATAGGCCAAGGGCCAGACTGCCCGTATCCAGAGTTGCAGGGAGAATTCACCATCCAATTCCCAGCCGAACCCGGAGTGAGGTCCGTGGCGTCGGCAGGCCATTGGGTCGTTACGATGCAGGTTGGTACCGCCGAGGAGCGGCCGGATTGGACGAACTCGGAGGGCGGGGAGGAGTGGACGGTCTGCTTGGACCGGAAGGCCATCGGAGACGCGGCGACAGTGCGCGGGTGGCGGCCTGGAGACCGGATACAACCTTTGGGGATGCGGGGTCGGAAGAAGTTGCAAGACCTGTTCACCGACCTCCGCGTGCCGCGGCCTTGGCGGGAAAGCGTGCCATTGATGGAAACCGGGTCGGGAATCGCCTGGGTTGTTGGTCACAGAATCGCCGACTGGGCTAAGGTTCCCCCGGATTCTGGCGAAGAAGTGCTATGGATCAACTTCTCCCAGGAGAAAACCTCGTAGTTTAGGTGCCCATGAGGCGGGAAGGGTTGTCCTTCACTAGCATGCCCACTTCCACGTCTTCCATACCGGACCGCAGCATCGTGGCGATGCCCATGCGCATGCCCTCGGCAGGCATCGGGTGGAAGTCCTGTCCGAAGTCGGTGCTCAGGATGCATTTCTCAGGGCCGATGGCCGAGATCGTATTGGCCAGTTCTTTGGGGTCTAAGCGGTATGTGGTGGGCATCATCACGTGTACGCAGTGCTCGATGAACGCGCCCATCCCGGCTAGCTCTTTCATGTCCTCAAGGGTCATTCCGGTCCAGAACGACATGGTAGTGCCGTGGGTGACAACCACCCGTTGGACACCAATATTACGGGCCTCGGCCACCAGCGCCAAGCTCTCAGCGGTTGAAATATGACCGGTCGCCAGCACCATATCGTGGGATTTGATCATATCCAGGATGGGATGAATCTCCGGCACCAGGGAGCCTGAGTCGTCCAGCAGCGATATGCCGCCGTCTAGGCCCTTGGCTTGCCGGTCCGCCCTAGCAGAGTAGGTGGGCATCCAGACGATGCGGCCTCCCATGTTGGCCGTAGCTTCTACCGCATGGACGTTGAGGCCGCCCACCTCTGTGTCTAGGGAGATGCCGCCCAGTACGGTTATATCGGAAACGAGGTCGCTGGTGGTGGCAGCCACCGGATGGGTTGGGTACTCGTGGCTCTTTAACACAACCCCCTGCATGCCCAGTTCCTTGGCCTGTAAGGCGATCTCAACCGCTCCGGCCCGGCGTTCTACTTTGGGGTCGGGGCCGAAGTGGACGTGTATATCAAGGGCGCCTTCCAGTATGCGGTCTACGTTGCTCAAGGTCTCACCATGGTGTTGAAATCGGAGGCTCAGAACAGGACCGGCTAGTGTCAGAAAGGGGGTTCGAACGCGTCCGGTTCGAGGCTGGCGCCAGCATAAATCAGGCATCTACAGGTGTCAAGAGATTTCTGACTGGCCGGTAATTGGAGACCGGTTGCCTACTGCAGGCCCGGTTGGTAGCATGTTGGGGCTCTTGGTAGGAGGCGATGATGGACCTGGGACTGAAAGGCAGAGTGGCGATAATCGGCGGTGGCAGCAAGGGACTGGGCCGGGCCTGCGCCGATTCCCTGGCCCAAGAAGGCGCGGACCTCGTGATCTGCAGCCGGAACTCCCAGGAACTGGGCCAGGCCGCGGGGGAGATCAGCAAAGCGTTTGGGGTCGAGGTGTTGGCTGTTCCCGGTGACCTTAGCCAACTGCCGGATGTCCAGGGATTGGTTAAAAGAACTGTCGACCACTTTGGACGGCTGGACGTCTTGATAAACAACTCGGGAGGCCCGCCTGCAGGCAGGGCCGCGGACACCACCGAAGATGTATGGCGTCAAAGCATCGACATGGCCCTCATGTTTTTCATCCGAATGAGCCGTGAAGCGGTCCCCCATATGAAAGAAAGGGGATGGGGACGGATAGTCAACATCCTGGCCAGTTCCGTGTACCAGCCCATCGATAACCTGGTGACGTCCGGAGTTACACGCATGGGCGCGGTGGCCTTCGCCAAAAGCCTGGCCGACGAGGTAGGCCGGGACAACATCCTGGTGAACAACGTAGCGCCTGGATATCTTCTGACCGACCGGATGATGCACATCTTCGAGACCCGGTCGAATGACACCGGGGCCAATGTTGAAGACCTGCTCCAGTCTCACTCGTCCACCATTCCGGTGGGCCGGTTGGGCCGGCCCGAAGAACTGGGTGACCTGGTGACATTCCTGTCATCCGAGAAGAATAGCTATACCACTGGAGCAACGATCTTGGTTGACGGCGGCGTGGTCCGATCGGTGATGTAGCCTGTCCGGCAATGGGGTTGTTGCGTGTAAATAGAAGGGCCGGTCCTTCGACGGAAGGACCGGCCCTTCTTGGTTGCTCTGGATTACCGGGGTGTTTCCCTAATCTCTGTGGTGGAGACTACCGGGAGCCCTTAATTTGGTCTGGGAGCCATAGGGCTATTTCTGGGAAGGCGATCAACAATATTATCATTGTCGCCATCACCGCCATGAAGGGCAGCACCCCGATGTACACATCTGTAATAGTGCCGACCTCTTCGGCGGCGCCTGCCGCTTCCGCCATCTCTGCCTGAACATCCCTCCGCACGCCGTGGAGCACGTAAAGGTTGATGCCCTCGGGCGGGCTGATGAGAGCCGCCTCGACCAAGATAACCATGATGATGCCGAACCATACCAAGTCGACACCGGTAGCCACTAGGGCCGGAGCCAGGATCGGCACCGTGGTGACCAACATGGCGAAACTCTCCATGAAGGTACCCAGCAGCAGGTAGAAAATCACCAGCACGATCACCAACTGGGTTGAGGAGAGATCCATGCCGATGATCCACTGGGAGATGTCATGGGAGATTCCCAGCCTGGCGAAGGCGAAACTCAGCGTGAACGCTGAGACCACGATGAGCATGATCATCGACGATGTCCTGACCGTGGACAGGATCGAATCTTTAATCATGTCAAAGTTGATCGTCATGGACTGGCGAAGCTGTCCATCGACAACCGGGTACCGCTCTTGCAGATTCGCTATCATTCCAGTGGAGGATCCGGAGCCGCCCAGCATATTAAGGAACCATCCCATGATTGCCGGGCCCGAATTGTTGAACAGAGCCAGTACCAAGGCGCCGGTTACACCGAATGCGGCAGCCTCGGTGGGAGTTGCCCAGCCCGCGTAGATCGACCCCAAGACCACCATGATTATGATGACGACGGGAATCATGGAGAAGAGGCCCATGAACTTCAGCCGCCAACTTGTGCCGGGTTCCTTTGGCGCGATCGACGGAAACAAGATTGCTGCTCCCACGATCATAGCCATCATCATGAGGGCCAATAGGAATCCTGGGATGAACCCAGCTAGATACAGCCTTCCAATGGACTCTTCAACCAGCACGCCGTAAACAATCAGGCCGATGCTGGGTGGAATCAAGATGCCCAGAGTGCCCCCAGCGGCCAGAGAGCCGATCACCAGCCGTTCACTGTACCCTCGAGACCGGAAGGTCGGCAGGGACACTCGGCTGATGGTGGCCGACGTGGCCACGCTGGAACCGGAACAGGCGGCGAAGATTGCGCAAGATGCTATGTTGGTGTGAATCAGCCCGCCTGGTAGGAAGGAGATCCAGCGCGAGACCGCGCCGTACATCCTTTCACCCATGCCGCTCCGCAGCATCAGTTCCCCCATCAGGAGGAACAATGGGACCGCGATCAGGATGAAGTTGGTGTTCGTCTCCCAAGCTTTGTTTCCCATGATGTTCCACAAGGGAGCATCGGAGAAGGCGTACATCAAGATCAGCGACAAAACACCCAGAGCGCCGGCCACGTAAACGCCAATCAGGAAGAAGCCGCCCATCATTAGGAATGCTGAGGTTATTGCCATATGTTTCGGTCCTCCTAACCTTTCGGCGCCGGCACTGCTGCCGGCAGGACTGCTTTTTTTTAATTCCGTCGATGACCACTTCCATCCAGCCGTACCGGATTTGGCCGGAGGGAGCTTTGTTCGGGTCAGACGCCCGACACACTCTCTTCGGTCAGGACGGGATCAAGGTTCGTTCCGGCAGTTACCGTCCGGTAACTTTCCGTACCACCCTGCATCCGGTGTATCCTCGGAAGAAGCGATTCCGCAATCATGTCAATCATCATGTGGATCGCGGTGAATGCCAACATGCTGAACCCGATGGCGACAAATGTTTGAGGTATCCACAGCGGGACCAGGGGATAGGTGTTGGTCACGGCGCCAATCTCATGGGACTTGAGGACCATGAGCCAGGTTTTCCAAGCCGTGATACTGATGAAGAAGACGATTGAAGCGAGCGCTGCTTGGTCGGCCCACCACCGGACTCTGGTGGACATGAAAGGCAACAAAACGTCGATGCGGACGTGGGAGCCGGTCCGCAAAGCGTAGGAGAAGGCCCAGGTCGAAGCCATTGCCATGGTGTAGCCGCTCATTAGGTCCATGCCCGGCGCCATGACGATGCCATATTTTCTGGCGATCACCTGGTAGGTGATGAAGAGAGCTAAGAGCAGGAACATCGTTCCGCAAAGATACCCCATGCCGAGGTAAGTACGGTCGAGGGTCCTGGTGACTGCCCGCATCGCGATCAGTAGGGTATGGGCCGAAGACCGACCTTCAAGCACCCTTTCTACACTCTGATGTCCCGCGGTTGTTTCCGTGCTAGCTACTTCGCTCAAGAGGTCTCCTCCCTGCTCGGTGCTGTGAGGCCTTATTTTGGACCCACGATATTCAATATTCGTGGATAGCTGTCATTAATTTACGAAGGCAGACTGAGAGCGGGCCGTTCACATTGATGGGCCCGGTTTGAATATCAAATCCGGAGCTTTATTTCGGCGGTTCCCCCGGATTTGGACGTTATGAGTGCGACAACTTTACAATTTGTATCTGTGATAGGCACAAATATATATGCGTTAGGCCACGCCCCGATAGCCTCGGAAGTATAAACACTTGCTAGGTAGCCGTCAATAGGTTTTATCGCGTTTTGAAATTAGCTAAATATCTGCATCATCGTACATGAACTACGGCTCGGCGATGACTGGCTCGGCGCATGAATTCAAATCAACCGCCGCTCCTTTCATCGTTGCGGCCTTTACTTATATATGGGGCAGCGGACCAAATTGAGCGGCAGCGCACAGGGGAGGAGGGTTATATGGAGAGACCACGTATCAGGAAGGGTGGCCCGTAATTTCCTACGCCAATTCTCGTATTCGCCGGAAGAACGCTAGCTGTAGCAGCGCAAATACCAAACTGACCGAGGCCAACACGGTGTACGCCCCGGCGGGACTCCAGACGTGGATCAAGAAGCTGATGGCCATGGTCGCCAATGGGGTAAGTCCGTTGTCCAGCATGTAGATGCTCATCACCCGGCCCCGGAGAGCATCGGGAACGATCGTTTGAATCAGTGTGTTATTTCCGACCCGGAAGATATATTGGAAAAACCCCAGTCCGACCCGGCTGACATTTGCCGCTGTCCGGCATTTCATAATCGGCGTAGGTTTTGTATGATGGATTGGTTAAAGAGCGGAGTATCTCAGAAAGCTAAAGTGGTCTGACCCGCTCGCGAACCCACGGAGGCCGTCTTTGCGCAACCTGGCCAATTTCCTTGTCCACCTGTTTAACCGTGATGGTGAGCCGGACCGTACCTACTTATCGGTGATTCACGACCGGTGTTTGTTCTGCGAGGAGCCGATCAGCGACTCTCCATCCTATCTGACCTACCGTGTCTGTCCCTTCTGCCGGTTCCACTACACCGTCACCGCACGCCAGCGCATCGAGTTGTTGGCCGACAAAGGCACCTTCAAAGAGTTTTACAAATATGTAAGCTCTGTGGAACCCCTCTCTTTCTCGCGCCGGGCCCGTTATCGAAAGTTCCTCGCCCAGGACCAAGACCGGACGGGACTCACCGAAGCTGTGGTTACGGGAAAATGCCGGATCGGCGACATCGAGGCGATGCTTATCGTCTTGGACTTTGGTTTCATGGGTGGCACCATGGGCAGCGTAGTCGGCGAGAAAATTTCCATGGCCTTCGAGAACGCAGCCCGGAAGGCTTTGCCGGCAGTGGCCGTTGTCTCAGGTGGAGGAACCCGGATCCAAGAAGGCGTTCTGTCCCTGATGCAGATGGCCAAAACGGTAACGGCCGCCAACCGCCTGCGGAACGAGGAAGTGCCTTTCATCGTAGTTTTGGCCAACCCGTCCACCGGGCAAGCCTATGCCAGTTTCGCCAACCTGGCCGACGTGATCTTGGCCGAGCCGGGTTCGTTGATCGGACTATCTCCCCTACGGACGCTGCGCGAGGTATCAAAGATGCCTCTGCCCTTGGACGCGCATACGGCCGAGGCCCACGTTGGTCACGGGCTTTTGGACAACGTGGTGGACCGGGAGAACCTGCAACCCAGGGTCGCGTCCTTGCTGGAGATATTAACGGCCCATAAGCGCGGGTCATCCAACCACAAAAGCCTGCTCAAAGCGGAACCCCAAATATGCGCCGAGGTGGAGCCGTGGGAAGCCGTTTCCGCCGCCCGGAATACCGAGAGGCCCCAGGCGAGCGCCTATTTCCGGTCCATGTTGGACCCATTCATCGAGCTCCGCGGCGACAGACTGAATAGCGATGACCGTTCCATCGTGGCCGGTCTGGGATTCATGGAGGGCCAGCCCGTGGCGGTGATCGGCCAACAACGCCGGCCCTTGGTTGAAGGGGAGCGGTACCACGTGTTTCCCGACGGTCTGCGCAAGGCCCAGCGCGTGATCGACCTGGCGAGCCGTTTCAAGCTCCCTCTAGTCACCCTCATCGACACCCAAGGCGCCGACCCCGGATTGGAAGCCGAGGAGCAGGGTATCGGGAACGCGATCGCCACAACACTCTCTTCGATGTTGACGGTACCGACGCCCATGGTTTCAGTGGTTATCGGTGAAGGCGGGAGCGAGGGCGCGTTGGCCCTGGGGTTGTCCGACCGGATATTGATCCAGCAGTACGCTGTCTATTCGCCCATGTCGGTGAACCACACCCTTGGCGCCGCACATCACGACCACATGCTGGACCGCGAAGCCGCCGAGGCATTGATGCTGACAGCCCATGATTGTGTGGAACTGGGTATCGCCGACCAGGTGGTTGGTGAGCCGGAGGGCGGCGCCCATGTGGACCCCAGAGAGGCATCGTCGGGTCTGCAAACTGCCATCCTCACCAACATCGTCCAGTTGGCCAAGATGTCCCAGGGCAAGCTCTTGAAGAAACGGTACCGGAAGTTCCGGAGGATGGGTGAGGAAAGCGGACATTCGCAGGAAGCGATGAGCCGGGAAGTCGAACTGCTGATGAGTATCACATCGGATGACGCGTCACCGGGAAGGCCGTCCCGCAAGCAACGAAGAAAGAGCCGGGAGGGGGAACCCGCTGAGGCCCCCGTAGCATCTGACGATTAAGCCCGCCGAACAACCTGACGGGAACCGGATGTCTGCCCGGAGTGTTTAGGCAGCTTCCGAGCCGAACTCTTTGAGGCTCTTCTTCACTGCATCCGCTACCGAGACGAACTCATCTTCAACCGACTCGTCCAAGAGCGCCGTCGGTTTTGATGAGTCCCGATAGGCCGAACGCAGCGCCAATTCGCCCAGGAATGGGGCTTCTACCTCTTCGGCTAGCTTTTTCCCACCGCCCTGGCCGAATATGTCGCCGGTGTAGTTCTCCACAACGCCCAGTACATTAAGGTTCAATTTCCGGATCATGTTGATGCAACGTTTGGCGTCCAGATTGGCCAGATCTTGGGGCGTGCTGACCACCACGAAACCGTCCATGGGCAGGTTCTGCATAACCGTGAGGGGGGAGTCTGAGGTGCCGGGCGGCAGGTCCACCACCAGATAGTCCAGTTCGTCCCAGTCGGTCTGTTGTAGGAACTGGCTGATCGCGTTATGGATCATGGGTCCGCGCCAGATGATAGCCTCGTCCGGGTTCTCTTGGAAGAAGGCCATTGAGACGACTTTAACGCCGTATTTCTCAGTTGGGATGATCTGCCCATCGACGTAGTCGGGCTTGTCGGTGATGCCCATGACCTTGGCGACGTTTGGGCAATCGATGTCCACATCGAGGAGGCCCACGCTGCTGCCCATGCTCGCTAGGGTCACTGCCAGATTAACAGCGACGGTGGTCTTTCCCACGCCGCCCTTACCGCTGTAGACGCCAATCTTGGTCTTGATTTTGCCGAGACGGTCTGTGATCTGGCGTTTTTGCTGCCAAGACCGTTTGATCTGTTCAAGACGCGCGGTTTCCTGGGGCGTGGGCATGCGTTCCTCCGGAGGGGATAGCGGGATTTAGATAAACCGTCAACCGGCAGCGGGACCAAACCCGGATGTAACCCTGGTGACAGCTCTGAGACACGGACATATAGGATGCCGGTGACGTGGCTCCCAGCCGATTAGATGCCCAGTTGGGAGCGGGCTTCTTCGCTTATCAGTTCGGGCGACCATGGCGGGTCGAATACCATCTCGATCTGCACTTCTTCGACGCCATCCAATTCTTGCACCGCCCATTCAGCCTGTTGGCCGATGTAAGGGCCCATGCCGCAACCGGGGAATGTGAGGGTCATTTGAACGTAAACGTCTCCGGTATCTTTTACCTGAACGTCGTATACCAGACCCAGGTCGACGATGTTGACCGGAATCTCAGGGTCATACACCGTTTTCAAAGCCTCATAAATCGCATCTAAGGTGACGGTTTCCTCGGCCATGCCTGCCTCCTAATGGGGTTGCTTGCCACGATTATATTAAAGTCGACCAACATGGTCAACAATCATCGGCGGGCCATTTGCGGCCGGTCATCTGATGTGATGCCCGGACCATTAAATCGGCGATCTAGGTTGGACCTGAGCCAATTATTCCGTTCATGGCGAGCCCCGATTCAAGGTCTACGGTCTCGATGGAACCTAACTTGTTGAACATGACTTTTACGAATCCTTAGGCAGGCTCAGGACGAAGGGTTTGGTTGGGCGCCCACTGGTTGATGCTTAAGGAATCAGGAGCAGCTTGCCGGTGGTGGCCCTGCTCTCCAGTTGCCGGTGCGCTTCCGAGGCGTCAGACAGGGGGAATTCACCGCCGATCCGGAGCTTCAGTTCACCGGATGNTACCCATCCCAGCACGTCGCCGGCCCTCTTNTCCAGNTCGGNGCGGTCAACCGTGTAATCGCCCAGTCCGGGTCGAGTCAGAGAGAGTGAACCCNCGCCNAACATNCCGGGATTCATGGGTTCCGGAGCCCCGCTGGCCGCGCCGTAAAGAACCATGTGGCCGCGGCGGCCCAGGCTGGCGATGCTCTGAGTGAAGGTGGTCTTGCCAACACCGTCGTAGACCGCCCTGACGCCCTCGCCGTTGGTGGCCTTCTTGACTTCTTCGGCGAAGTCCTGCTGGGTATAGAGGATCACATGGTCGGCTCCGGCCTCCTTGGAAAGTTCGGCCTTTTCCTCGGTGGAAACGGTGGAGAACACGAAACCGCCTAACTTCTTTATCATCTGCGTCAGGAGCAGGCCCATGCCTCCGGCACCGGCGTGGACTATCACCCGGTCTCCCTTTTGAACCGCGTAGGTCGAGTGGCAAAGATAATGGGCAGTCATTCCTTGGAGGATGGCTGCGGCCCCGGCCTTGGCATCCACGCCGCTGGGCCGTTTCATCAACCGCCAGGCGGGCACAACCGCTAACTCGGCATAGGTCCCGGGCGCGGTGCAATAGGTTACTTCATCACCTACTTTGACTTCAGTTACTCCGGGGCCGATGGCGTGGACCACGCCGGCGCCCTCAACTCCGATGATGCGGGGCAAGGGCGGTCCGGGGTTAACGCCCTGGCGGCTATAAACATCGGTAAAGTTCACACCGGCGGCCTGTATCTGGACCACCGCTTCGCCCTCACCGGGAGTGGGGTCGGCCACGTCCTGATATTTCATGACTTCGGGGCCACCGAATTCTGTGATCTGTATTGCCTTCATATTGGGCCTCCTGATATGTCCGCGCGGTCCTAGGGTGATTTTACTTCGATGCCGCAGGTACCGTTTCGATGGCGGTAAGTATACACCGGGACCATGAAAACGATGGGTACAGATCGTGGCGCATCGCAATTCATGGGATAAATCAGGCACTGAAATTACGGCCCGGTCCCGCCGTTGTCCTGCAGGTTCCGCCGTTATGAAGGTTGGAGTCCCAACGAGGCCAACGCGGCGGAGGCGCTACCGGGAAGGCTCAGCCCTTTGGCCGTTGCTTGTGCATGCATGTTCTGCAACTTTTGCGAAACCGCTGCGTCAGGGGCGCTGCCTTCGGTGCGGTGGGCGTCCAGGTCAGCCAGGGTGTCGTATGCTTGATCAACATTCCAGAAGAAGGAAAGCAGCCAGGTCAACTCGCGTTCGTTGCTGGGAACGGGGATGTCCGACAGGTCATAGAGCCCGTTTAGGACCTTGGTGTAGCGGAGGATTCCGGCTTTGTCCTCAGAGTTCTCGCCGTAGAACCTGCGGCGGCTCAACTCGGTGATGCGTTGGGAATAATCGTCGGCGCCGTAGATGTTCTCGGGAAGCCAATCAGTGCGAAGGTCCAGTACCTCGTTGCCCGACTCATCCACGATGGCGACGGCGATATCCGACCCCAGATGCGATTCATATTGGAACTTCACAGCGTCCCGAAGCAGCGCCTCTTGGAGCATCAGGGTTAATTCCCGGGGAATTTTCTTATACTTGGCGCCGCTGGCTTGGTCATTGGTGTCGGCGCCCACTCCACCGGTGTTGAAGACGAAGTATTGCTGGTTCAGACCGCCCTCTTCAATCTCCTTGACGATGTTGTAGAGGTTGTTTGCGTTCTGGTCTTCCAGGCCGATGATAAACGGGTCTGAGAAGTACTCTACGTAAGGACGGCCGATGGCCCCGATGGCCGCGCCCATCTGCACTGCTTCACCGTACATCAGTATCCGGATGTACTGCTCAGGGCTGAGCCGGCGCAACGGCGGCACTACGGTGTTCTGGCGCATCACGGCCTGCCAGAATACCTGGTCGGTGTCTTCGATGGGAACGTGGACTCCCTCGGTCTCCCGGCCCTTGGTGATCTTCTTGAGAATGTCGTTGGCCCCTTTTCGAGTCACCAACCTGGTTCGAGAAAGGGTTACACGCATGTTGCGAACCGGGTTGGAAAGGAAGTTGGGAGACCCTGAATCCAGGTCCACCGGAACGTTTTCCAATGTCTCTTCCCTATTTGGGTCCTGATCGGTGCCGCGGACGGCCTCAAATGTGATGGGGTCTTCTTCCTTGTTCAACCCAAAGGGCATGGCGTAGAGATTATTCTCGGTGCCATCGATGCCGTAATAGAGGGTAGATTGCTTCCCGTCCTTGATGACCTTGACCGGCTCCTTCAAGGGCTGAAGCAGCACGATGTCATCATTCATCGGGTAAACGCCTTCATCGGCGTCTGTAGTCAGTTTGAGCTTCTTGGCCAGTTCGCTATTGGCCAGTTCCAACATGATTGTCAGGGTGCTCTTGCCGTGGAGCGACGGCCCAACGGTGATCAGGGCTGTGTTCCTAATCTCGCCGGCCAGCGTCTTGGCGCGGGCCATGCTCAGCGCCGCTTGGATCGCCAACCCGTCAACTTCCTTCACTTTGAACATGGCGATGGACAGGGGGCCCATCTTATGCTCACCAACGTAATCAAAGCCCAGATGTAATGAGAGCCCCTTGGTGGGCGCTTTAAAGACTAGCTGGGTCAACCCGGCGTCGCGGAGGCGTTGCTTCAGGTCATCGGGCAATCCCAGATCTTCCAGCCAATGGGGGAGAGAGACCTCAAGGATGTCGGGTTCCTGACGGCTGATCTCTTCGGAAACAGGGAAGGTCAATTGACGCCACATCATTGGAATCTGCATGTACCGCGTTCCAAAGAGCATCTGGCGGGCATGGAAGGAGCGTCCCGGGGCGTCGCCGACCTGGCGGTCGGACTGGACGATGGTGTCGCCCAAGGCCAGTCTCTCTTCCATATAGGCATTGATATGCGCGAAGACCTCGGCGAACAAGATCTGACTTTCGGTACTGAACACGACTCCGTCGCGGTTCTTGGCGAACCCATCGATGAAGTATTGGGTCAGGTCGGGCCGGCGGACGACGCCCAGTTGGCTGAAGAAGGCGTAGCCCCCGGTGTTCAATCGGACCACCACCTCAGGCCATGCCCGCCCGGCTGCTTTCCCGGCGGCGTTGGCTTCGGCGGCGTCTTTATCAATGACGCTGGCTTCGCTGATCAATTTCTGTTGCTCGGCTTCGGGAAGGTCCTGCAAAACGCGCATATGGCTGATAAGCCATTCTTCGGGGGGGTTGTTGAAGGTTGCGCCGGGCCTGTGGCCTTGGCGGGCCAAAGCAACCAGGCGATCCAATTCTTTTTCGAATGCCGGAACAGCGGTGGGACCGGCGAGGGACGAGCCGGATTTTGGCTTTATTTGGGGACTCATGTATTCCGATTCCGTTTAAGTTGGAGGTAGTCACAGGAACGCCGTCGATTTGGAAGGTGTCGGTGACTTGGCAGGCATATGGCACTGAGCCGACAGTATGCTACATCCTAGCCGTGACCAAGTCAAAGATTCTTGGAGGTGAATTACCGGTCTTCGGTCTCGTAAATACTGGGATTTGGCCGATCTCCCTGCAGCTTTTGAAAAGACCGGGCCCTTAGGGGCAAAAGCAGGGTACATCGGGTTTAGAAATGTGTGGCAAAACGGCCGAAAATTTGTCGCAAAGAGCTATGGTTCTCCGGCCGGCACCATCTGGGCCGTGGCGTGGAATCCAGTAAGGACCGGGCCGGAAAACCCGGCGCGCGGTCAGCCATGGCTACAAAACTTCGAATTGCCTTCGCGTCCTAATCCTGGTATGATTTTATAGTGTTTTTCCCCCATTAAAAAGGGCGATTCCGCCGAAGATTCGGGGTTGAGGGGTCCACAAGCAGACCGCAAAAGCAGACCCTCGGCACGCCGCTTAAACTCCCCAGCGATTTCCCACATCAATAGGGATTGGCGCACGCTTACGAAGATCAAAGACTGACTGCAGGTGGAGGTACTTGGATTGACGACTGAGCAAAGCCTTTCAATATCCGAAGCACTGACGCATTTCGTGGCGGCTAAGAAATCCGCGAAGACTGCCCAACAAAGTCATCAGGAACTGGGCCGCTTCGTGGCCTGGGTCGGACGGGAGCGTAAGGTCTCCGAACTCTCCCCCATAGAAGTCGCTGAATATGCTCAGCAGATCGGTCTCGGCGGATCGGAGTCCGTCCACCGNTTGAGCCCCGTCAAGGTTTTCCTCGCTTATTGGAAAGACCAGGGATGGATCGTAAATGGACTAGCATCCCACCTCCGNGTTCCTCGCACCCGCCGCTCCACCGCCGCAGTTAAGACCTCCTCCCGCACCAACGGCCGCACCGCCGTCACCGGCTCCCAACTCAGTCAAGAAGGCTATGACCGCCTGGTCACTCAATTGGACGACCTCAAAGACCAGAGGGCCCTCGTTTTAGAAGATATCAAACGGGCGATGGCTGACAAAGATTTCAGGGAAAACGCCCCGCTGGACGCAGCCAAGGACCAGCAGGGAATCGTCGAACTCCGCATCCGCGAACTGGAAGCCAGCATCAATAACGCCCAGATCCTCCCCGAAGGCGCGTCGTCCAAAGTGGCCCGCTCTTCGGTCGGCGCCAAGGTTACTCTGAAGGACACCAACTCCGGAAAAACCCTGGCTTATACCCTGGTTGATGTCCGAGAAGCTGACGTCACCCAAGGGAAAATATCCACCACCTCACCCGTTGGACAGGCCCTTCTGGACCGAATGGTTGGCGAAGAGGTGACCATCAACGTCCCCAAAGGGACCCTGCGCTACTTGGTGCAGCGGATTACCGCCATCAGCTGATACCGGGGTCACCGAGCAACTAGGATTCAAGAAGGCCGTCCCGGTTCATCGGGACGGCCTTCTGTTTTAAGGCTTATGACCCTTTAATGAGTAAATATAAAAATAACAAAGAAAAAGGCGCCTCATCCTTCCGCAGAAAGATGAGGCGCCTTTTTGATGCCTTGATACTGGCTCTGATCTGTTCCTAGCCGAGCCCTTCCATCACTTCAAAGATGGCTTTGGGATCGGGCAAAGTACCAGGTTCATACAACTCGCGGAAGCGGACCATGCCTCCCTTGTCGATGATGATTACCGCTCGTTTGCTGGCCCCGCGCTCCTCGTTCCACAGGTCATAAGCCATGCTGACCTCACCCTTGGGATGGAAGTCGGACAACTCGGGGTAGGGCAGGCCACCCAATGCCGTGCTCCATGCACGGTGGGCTGGAACAGTGTCGCAACTGATGCCCAGGACCTGGGCATTATGGTCCTCGAACCGCTTGTATTCCTGGCGGAACGAGGTTGCCTGCGAGGTTCAACCAGATGTGAAATCGAATACGTGGAACGAGAGGACAACGATCTTCTCGCCTTTGTAGTCGGCCAGAGAAACGTCCCCATCTGGGGATGGAAGCTTGAAATCGGGCGCTACATCGCCAACTTCTGCCGGCATATTCCCGCCTTTAGCATTTAAGATTTGGGCGCCATTACATCACGTCTTCGGGCGCGCCCAGCAGATTATACCCCACAATCCGGCGGGGGACACCTGCCTCAGATATTGCCGGGTCCCATGATATACTTGGCCGCGCTGCCCCGGCGAAATTTCGGCAGCCCCTGTTCCGGTTTCTTGTGAGGTGTATGTGGAGGCGGTGTTCAAAAACGGGGTTTACCTGCCCAATCTGGATCTTTGGCTGGACTCCACCAGAAAGCGTGAGTTCAGCCTGATTTCCCACGCCCATTCGGACCACACCGGACGCCATAACCGCCCGGTTCTCACCCCCAACACGGCCAAGCTCTTGGGGGACTATCTTGTAAAGTCCGACCCAATCCTCCTCCCCTATCGTGAGCCCTTCGACGCTCCGAACTTCACAATGACCCTCCATCCCGCCGGCCACTGTCTTGGTTCCGCCCAAGCGCTGATCGAATCCAAGGAGACCGGGGAACGGGTTCTCTACACCGGTGATATCAAGAGCCGCCCGAGCCCCACCAACGAGCCCCTGGAACCCGTGCCCTGCGACACCCTGGTGATCGAGGCGACCTACGGCCGTCCTGAATATGTTTTCCCTCCCGAAGAACAGGTATTGGAGACCGCTTTCAAGACCCTGAGGATGTGGTTGTCTCGCGGCCAACGGCCCGTGGTACAAGGTTGGCGGCTGGGCAAGTCTCAGGAACTGCTCCATCATCTTTTAGGGCAGGGTTTCGACGTGCTGGTCGAGGAGAGCATCTATCTGGGGACCCAGGTTTATCTGGATGCCGGGGTGGAATTTCCTGGTCAGGTCAAAATGTTTGAAGGCGAGTGGCCCGAGGGCTGGGTACTGATGTTTCCACCGGGAAGGCGCGGCGAGGCCCTGAAAGGGTTCAGAGGAAAGCGGACCTTGGAGATGACCGGCTGGGCGACCAACGGCAGCATGCCCTGGGGCCGGGCCGCTGATGCCAGCCTGCCCTACAGCGATCACCCCGACTTCAACGAGCTGGTGGAATACGTGCAGGCGGTTGCCCCCAAGCAGGTCTACACCGTGAACGGGTTTCCGGAATTGGCGGCCCGTTTGCGGGAGTTGGGCTACCCAGCGGTGCATCTGGCGGGTCGTGGCCAAAAACAAGATACAGGCTTCCAGATGAAGCTCGTCTAGGCTGACTGGCCACCACCTCGCCGGCCTGAGATCGGCCGGCGGAGATTTGCCGCAACGGCCACAACTTCGGGTAATATAAGGCTTCTATCACCACGTCTAAAGCGATTCTTACACTTAAGGAAGGACCATGGCCAACGAAATTCTGCGCACTCTTTTGCCCTTCGCAGGTTGGACCGACGAACGGACCAACGAGCTGAGCATCACCGGCGGCACGGACCCAATATTGCCCACATCGTTCCGCATCGGAGAGACCAGCGCCGCCGCGTTGGGCGCTTTGGGGCTGGCCGTTTCAGACCTTTGGGAGGCACGGACCGGACGCCGCCAGGAGGTGTCGGTCGATACCCGCCGGGCCACAGCGTCGCTGCGCAGCGGAAAATATATGCATATGGATGACGCTGGAGTGTCAACCGAACGCAACACCGTGATGGGCGTGTATCCGACCAAGGACAGCCGGTGGAGCTATCTCCACTGCAACTTCCCCAACCACCGCGCCGCCGCACTCAGCGTGCTGGGCGTAACGGAAGACCGGGACGCCGTGACTAAGGCTGTGGCCAAATGGGATGCCCTGGAACTAGAAGAAGCCATCATCGAGGCCAAGGGCGCCGGTGGTATGGTGCGCACGATGGAGGAATGGGCCACACACCCACAAGCCGCCGCCATCGCTTCCCTGCCCCTGATGGAGATCGTCAAGATCGCGGACAGTCCTCCGGAGCCGTTGCCCGAAGGCAGCCGTCCTTTGTCCGGAGTCCGGGTGTTGGATCTGACTCGGGTCCTAGCTGGGCCCACATGTGCCCGTACCTTGGCCGAACACGGCGCGGATGTCATGAAGATCACCGCCGCTCATCTCCCCAACATCGGCTACCAGGAATACGACACCGGCCACGGCAAGCTCAATGCCCAACTTGACCTGAGAGAGGACAAGAACCTGGAAACGTTGCGCGACTTGGTCCAGCAAACCGACGTTTTCTCCCAGGGATACCGGCCTGGGACGCTCGGAGGCCGCGGGCTTTCCCCCGAGGAGCTGGCGGAGTTGAGACCCGGAATCGTTTACATCTCCCTCTGCGCATTCAGCCACGTCGGCCCCTGGGCGTCGCGCCGCGGTTTCGACACTGTGGTGCAGACGGTCAGCGGCATCACCAGCCGCCAGGGTGACCTCTTCCCCGGTGCGACACCGGGGCCCCAGTTCTATCCGGTGTCGGCCATTGACTACCTCACCGGCTATTTGATGGCGTTTGGCGGCGTGGTGGCTCTGAACAAGCGGGTCAATGAGGGAGGGAGTTGGTTGGTGAGAATCTCTCTGGCGCAGGTCGGCCGCTGGCTGCTAAGTCACGGCGAGATACCGGCAGCCGACCTCAAGAACGTGCCGGCTGAATTCACACCCGAAGAGATAGCGAGCTGGTCGACGGTAAGCGAGACACCCATGGGTAAACTCGGTCACCTGGCGCCAGTATTGGGCCTCTCAGAGACCTCGCCCCGTTGGGCCAGGCCATCAGTGCCCCTCGGCCACCACGACCCGGTGTGGCCGGAGCGGCTGAAGTAACGAGGCGTAGGTTCAGTGTGGCACGTGTAGGGGCAGGTCTTTGACCCGCCCTGGTTCGTTGGGACCATGTGTGATTGGGCTACCAGACAAAATGCGGTCATGGAAACACCCGTAGGCGCGGGTTTTTGACCCGCCATCCAGTTGGAGTCGTGGTCCGACAGGGAGTACCCAAATCCTCGATGGGGTAAATGGACTGCGGGTCTGAGGATTGGTGGAATCATGGAGACGCGGGTTGAAAACCCGCGCCTACGCCTGTGATGGGCATCCGTCCCTGGCTGTAAGCCAGGAAGGACAAAACATAAACGTAGGGGCACGGCATTGCCGTGCCCCTACGTTTATGGGCCGATGGTGTTATGGATTTCCAGCCTAGTCGGGCGTACTACCCAGGGGGGGGACGTTGGACTCCTCGTCGGAGGCCAGTTGGCGGTTGACCGCGCTGAGGTAGGCTTTGGCGCTTACGACGATGATGTCGGTGTCGGCGCCCCGGCCTGTGTAGGTACGGCCGTCCTTCTCGATGCGGATGGTGACCGTCCCCTGGGAGTCGATCCCTTCGGTTACCGCCTGCACGTTGAAGTCCACCAGCTTGGAATCGGTGCCGATGGCCCGGTCGATGGCGTTGCAGACCGCGTCCACGGGACCGTTGCCGGTGCAGGCATCAGTGATGGAATCACCATCGGGGCCGATGAGCTTGACGGTGGCGGTGGGGATGCCCTGGTCTCCGCCGGTGAACTGCACATGGTCTAGGGTGTAGCTGATGGGCTCGGTGGCCGTCCGCTTCTCCTCATCCATGAGGCTCTCCAGGTCGCGGTCGGTGACCTCACGCTTCTTGTCGGCAAGGTCTTTAAAAGACTCGAATACTTTGGCCAAGTCTTCCCGGGAGAGGTTGTAACCCAGGTCTTCCAGGCGAGACTGCAGACCGGCACGGCCGCTGAGCTTGCCCAAAACCAGTGTGTTGCCCGGCACGCCTACGCGCTCCGGCTGCATCACTTCGTAGGTGGACCGGTCCTTCAGGACCCCGTCTTGGTGGATGCCCGAAGCGTGCCTGAAGGCGTTCTCGCCGACGATGGCCTTGTTGGACTGAACGGCCATGCCGGTGATGCGGCTGACCATCCGGCTGGCGCTGTAGATCTGGGTGGTGTCGGCGTTGATCTCGATGCCGAAGTGGTCCTTCCGGGTGTCCAGACCCATTATGATCTCTTCGATGGAAGCATTTCCGGCCCGCTCGCCGATGCCGTTGATACAGCCTTCCACCTGGCGGGCGCCGAACTCGACGGCGATCAGGCTGTTGGCCACGGCCAGTCCCAAGTCGTTGTGGCAATGGACGCTCAGCGTGACGTTCTCGATGCCCTTCACGTTGGCTTGGACGTCTTTAAGCAGTTGACCGAACCCGGTGGCTGAAGGTATGGCGTAGCCCACTGTGTCGGCGATGTTGATGGTGGTGGCCCCGGCCTTGATCACCTCTTCCAGCATGTGGAACAGGTATTCGGGATTGGTCCGGGTGGCGTCCATGGGAGAGAACTCTACGTCGTCGCAGTAGCCCTTGGCCCGTTCAACGCTCTTTACAGCCATCTCCAAGACATCTTCACGGTTCTTGCGTAGCTGGTGCATCTGGTGAATCTCAGAGGATGAAAGAAACACGTGGATGCGGGGCCGCTTGGAGTGTTCCACGGCCTTAGCAGCCTTGTCTACGTCGTCGGCGACGGCCCGTGCAAGGGACGCGATGATGGGTCCTTCGACCTCTCTGGCGATGGCTGACACCGCTTCAAAGTCGCCGGGTGAGCTGGCGGCAAAGCCGGCCTCGATGATGTCGACCTGCATCTTCTGGAGTTGGCGGGCGATCTCCATCTTCTCGGGGCCGGTCATACCGATGCCGGCAGATTGTTCTCCGTCGCGGAGGGTCGTGTCCAAGAGCAATACTTTTTCTTTAGCCATTTTTCCCTAATCCCCTTCTGTTTCGTCGATTTGGGTGTGCCTGTTGCCGCTAACTCCGGCCTTCAGAAAGGGTCGCCAGGGCCACGTAGTCCACCGCCGCCAGCCCTGCCAGGACCAGCGGGCGATGGTGGACTACACTCAACGCCTCCAGATTCCTCATGATATTGCTCCGTATTGCCGAATATTAGTTAGCCGGTTCTAGATTGATTACTCGGTGATTATTTGGGATCCATCCAGGGCATCATGGCCCGCAGCTCTTTGCCGATGTCCTCGATCTGGCTGTGCTGGGCCGCTTCCCGCAACGGAGTGAACCGTGGGCGGCCTTCATCGTTCTCGGCGATCCATTCCTTGGCGAAGGTGCCGTCCTGTATCTCCTTTAAAACTGCCCGCATGTTGTCCCGAACGTGCTCGTCGATGATCCTCGGTCCACGGGTCAGGTCGCCGTACTCGGCGGTGTCGCTGACCGAGAAGCGCATGTAGTTGAAGCCGCCCTGGTACATCAGGTCGACGATCATTTTCAGTTCGTGCAGGCACTCGAAGAAGGCAATCTCAGGGGGATATCCGCCTTCGACCAAGGTATCGAAAGCTGCCTTGACCAGCGCGCTCACGCCACCGCAGAGGATGGCCTGCTCGCCGAACAGGTCGCTTTCGGTCTCGTTCTTGAGAGTGGTCATCAAAACGCCGGAACCGGTGCTGCCGACGCCCTTGGCGTAGGCCAGACCGATGTCCTTGGCGTTGCCGGTGGCGTCTTGGTGGACCGCCAATAGACTGGGGACGCCAACGCCCTCGGTGAACAACTCGCGCATGCGGTGTCCAGGCGCCTTGGGGGCCACCATCATGACGTCCATGCTTTCCGGCGGGACGATCTCTTTGTAGTGGATGCTGAAGCCGTGGGCCACCATCAAAGCGCTGCCCGGCCTCAGGTTGGGCTCAATCTGCTCCCGGTAAATGCGGCCTTGGATGTGGTCTGGTATGACCATCATTAGAACGTCAGCCTCTTTGGCCACCTCTGGGACGTCAGCCACCCGCAATCCGGCGGCTTCCGCCACGGCCCGGCTCTTGCTCTCAGGGTAGAGTCCCACTACCACGTCCTGTCCGTTGTCTTTCAGGTTCAGGGCGTGGGCGTGGCCCTGGCTGCCGTAGCCGACCATGCCGATGGTCTTGCCGGCCAGGAATTTTAGGTCTGCATCCTTGTCGTAATAAACGTCTACCATTTTAGTTCTGTCCTTCCCCAACGATTCGTCTTGTGCTGCGCGACTGGTTCTTTTAATAAGACTCTTTAGGACTGGCCGTTCACTTGTCCGTCGTGTCCGTTGGCCATCCCGTTGGCTTGACCCCGCACCATGGCCACCAGCCCGGTCCGCAGCATCTCAATGATGCCGAAAGCCGACAGCAGGTTGTGCAGGGCGTTTATCTTGTCCTCTTCTCCAGTGATCTCAATGACCATCGACTCGCTGCCGACGTCGATGATGTTGGCCCGGAAGAGGTTTACGGTCTGAATGATCTCACCCCGGTTCATTGGCGTAGTCTTGACCTTGAGCAAGGCCAATTCACGAGTCACTATGCGTTCGCTGGTGATGTCGGCTACCTCTATAACGTCGATCAGTTTATCTAACTGCTTGACCACCTGGCCCACGGTGTATTCGTCGCCGTTGACCGCGAAAGTCATGCGGGACAGGCCCGGCTGCTCGCTATTGCCCACGGCCAAGCTGGCGATGTTGAATCCCCGCCGTCGGAACATGCTGGCAACCTTGTTTAGCACGCCCGGTTTGTCTTCCACCAGGGCTACGAGGGTGTGTTGTTCGGTGTGCTTTGTTTGGTCCATCAGGCGATCTCTTTAAAGAATCTCTTTGGGCGCCGGTTCTTCCAGCATCTCTTTGACCGATTGTCCGTTGGGGATGAACGGGAATAGTCCTTCGTCTTCTTTCACTATAAAGTCGACGATGACCGGCCCGGCAGTCTCCATGGCCTGCTGGACGGCGTCCACAACCTCTTCTTTCTTCGTTACCCGGATGCCCCGGATGCCGTAAGCCTCGGCGATCTTCACGAAGTCGGGGTTCGCCGTATATTGGCTGGCCATATACTCTTCATCGAAGAAGAGCTCCTGCAACTGATGTACCAGCCCCAGGGAGTTGTTGTTCAATATGGCGAATTTTACGTCGGCCTGGCACTCGACTGCGGTGGCGATGTCGCACATGGTCATCTGGAATCCCCCATCGCCGCAGACTGACCAAACGGTGGTATCCGGGCGCCCCACTTGGGCGCCTAATGCGGCGGGAACCTCGAAACCCATGGTGCCCAGTCCGCCGGAAGTGACAAATGTATTGGGCTCGGTGAACCGGCAGTGCTGCGCGGCCCACATCTGGTGCATGCCAACGCCGGTGACCACGATACCCCGGCCCTGGGTGACCTCGGTCAAGCGCTGGACCACATACTGGGGCAGTAGTTCATCCGACTCCCGGATGATATGCGACGGGTGCTCAGCCTTAAGTTGATCGATGCGCAACCGCCAGTCGATATGGACGTTGGCCTCGACTTTGGGCAGCAACTGGCCAAGGACCGCTTTCAGGTCGCCGACCATACCCACGGTGGTCTTGATGTTCTTGTCCACCTCGGAGGCGTCGATGTCCACATGGATGAACGTGGCGTTGGGGGCGAATGCGGAGATGCGGCCGGTCACCCGGTCGTCGAACCGCATGCCCAGGCCGATGATTAGGTCGGCTTCGTCGATGGCCAGGTTGGTATAGGCCATGCCGTGCATCCCCGACATGCCAATGTTCAATTCGTGGTCCGTTGGAATTGCGCTGATGCCCAACAGAGTGGTTATCACTGGGATCTGCGCCTTCTCCGCCAGCTCGGTCATCAGGCCGTAGGCATGGGAGATGAGCACACCGTGACCGGACATGATCAGGGGCTTCTGGGCCTGGTTGATCAGTTCGGCGGCGGCGGCCACCTGGGCCTCCGGCGCCTTGCCGGGTACCTTGTATCCCGGAAGCTTGGTCTCGGTTGGCCAGACGAATTCCGTCCTCTCGCCCAGCAGAACGTCCCTGGGGATGTCCACCAGGACCGGCCCCGGCCGTCCGGTGCGGGCGATATGGAAGGCGTCGTGGATGGCCTGTGCCACGTCTTTAACGTCCATGACCAGCATATTGTGCTTGGTGATGGGCAGCGTTACGCCGGTGACATCGGTCTCTTGAAAGGCGTCGCTACCGATGGCGGACCTTGGCACCTGTCCGGTGATGGCGACCATGGCGACCGAGTCCATCTGGGCGGCGGCGATGCCGGTGACCAGGTTGGTGGCGCCGGGACCGGAAGTGGCCACGCAGACGCCGACCTTGCCGGTGGCGCGGGAGTAGCCGTCGGCGGCCATAGCGGCAGCCTGTTCGTGGCGCACGAGGATGTGGCGGATAGCCGGGTATCTGGAGAGAGACCCGTATAGAGGAAGCACCGCTCCGCCGGGCAGTCCGAAAACCACATCGGCGCCCTCTTTCAGAAGGCTTTCGCAGACTATTTCAGCGCCGGTAAGTTCCATCTTGTCCGCCTAAAAATCCCCAATAAAAAACCCATCCCACTGGAAGGGACGGGCTTGTGGTTCCCGTGGTACCACCCTTCTTTAGACCCCACGTCAATTTCATCGTGTGGTCACTCGAAGACTTTATATCGGTGTCAACCGCCGCGCCATACTGGTATTTCAGGCGGGCCGCTCCCGGGCGAGTTCGGGACCCTACTGCCACCGGATTCACACCAACCACCGGCTCTCTCAGGCAGGGTATCCTTACTACTCCCGTTCTTAGCGGATTTCGTAATGTTGTGACCTTAGAATCGTATCAGTGGGGGTAGGGCTTGTCAAACAAACATAACGTGGTGGGATGACGCGTAAGCCCTAAACTAGAATCCCAACCCCTAGTCCCCAACAATCACCGCGTTCTCCAGCCCGGCGCCCATGGAGGAGCCGGGGAATTGGGCGGGGTGGACGCCTTCTTCGCCCAGCATGGACTCGATCAACTGCTCGTTCTCGTCGTGGTACTGGCCTTCGATGGTCTCCAGGTAATCGGCCCACTTGTTGGTGGCCTTTCTGATCTCCCAGACCTGGATGGCGTATCCGAGGCGTTTGAGGGCACCGTAGAATTTTCGTTGAAACCAGCGCGCAGGATCTGCTTCGGGCTGGAGAACCGTTTGTAGGACGCGCTGAGAGCGTGGGTAACCAAAGTGGGGTAGGGGAAGGTCCGGACTTATAAAGGTTGCTTTTTCTATATTCATTATCCAACCATAGTCCGTAATTACTCTTTGAGAACGGTGATTATACTAGTTAATAACTATTATTTGTAAATACAAGTTAGTATTTGGACGACGCAACTCCCCGATGCTAGAATACACACATAGAATCCGTAAATCGTAACGAGA
>NZVX01000090.1 GCA_002698265.1 Chloroflexota bacterium
GGGGGAGAACGTGGTTGACGGTCATCTCGTGAACGTCAACTTCGCCGGCGGTGCAGCAGTCACTGACCACAACGCATTGGGTATCCCGGTTCTTGGCGTCGCGGGCCGTCCCTTCAACGCTCCGCTGGGTGGAGATCCCACCCACCAGTATCGTCTCGGTCCCCAGATAGCGCAGAACCTGGTCTAGGTTGGTGCCGTAGTAGGCGCTGAACCGGGGTTTAACCAGCAGGAAGTCCTCGGGTTTCATGGCCAATTCGTCGATCACATCCACCGCGGGTGTACCGGGCAGCATGGGGTTTCCGCCACCACCACCGATGTCGGAGATTGTCTTGGGGCCGTCGTTATTGTCCGCCCTACGGTGCGTGGTTATATAGATCAGCGGCGTGCCGACCTTCCGGCAGTGGGCAATCATCTTCTGGAAGCTGGCAACGATGTCCTTGCGGTTGTCGGGCAGAGCGTAATCAGGACCGGGGCCACCCTTGGCGATGGCGTTCACCATGTCGATGATGATGAAAGCGGTCGTTTTAGGATCCAATTTGATCGCGTCAGGCATTTTATTTCTCCTTACAACCCGAAGTTAGCTCAGATATGTGTCTGGGCTGGCCAGGAATTTTCCCCGGCAGTCCAGCCCGCAGAAGTACAGCCATTGGCCATCGTGGAAGATGCGCGTGCCCTGTGTCGGATCCACTTCAGAAGCTCCAAACGAAGTCTGAGAAGACTGGGCCCGCGCTTGTTCCTCATCGATATCTTTGCCGCAAACGACATCTTTGGCCATGGGTTACTCTCCGTCATCGTAGCCGCCATTTGCATCGGCGGCCCGTATTTTTCTAAAGACTGGTGGGGCTGGAGTTAGGCCGCCGTGGGGAGTGGCATCCCCAACCGGACCTTGCCTGGTACGTCCAAAAGAGCCGCGGCGATCCGTGCCCGGTGGTCGTAGGTCGTGCCAAGACGCATGGTCCATGACGTGACCCGGCGGAACCATAGGTGAAGGTCGAATTCCATCATGAAGCCGATGCCGCCGTGGATCACCTGAGAGGTGCGCACTACCGACTCGCATTTCTCGTTGCAGAACGCCTTGGCCTGGGACACTTCCACCGATGCGGGAAGGCCCTGGTCCATCTTCCAAAGAGCTTCAAAGGTCAGCATCTCGCCGCCATCGACATGGAGAATCATGTCGGCCAGCATGTGCTGGACCGATTGGAAGGAACCGATGGGCCGCCCGAAGGCCACTCGGTTCTTGGCGTATTCGATGGCCATCTCCGCGTCTTTGCGGGCCGCGCCGACCATCTGGCAGCACAACAGCGCCGTGGCCTGGTCCAGCATCGCTTCGACGATGGGCCATCCTTGGTTGAGCTCCCCAACCAGGGCAGCTCCTTCGATTCGGTGGTTCTTGAAATCAACCCGGCTCTGCTTGTCCTTGGCCAAAGTCAGGAGCGCAGTCTGGGAAACACCGGTTCCGTTGGGGTCCACCAGGAACAATGAGATACCCTGGTTCGCGTCCGATGCCGGCGACGTCCGGGCGGCCACCAAGCAGCGATGGGCGACGATAAAGTTATCGACGAACATTTTGGTGCCATTCAACACCCACCCGTTGCCGTCGGCGGTGGCCACCAATGTCATGGCCTCGGGAATCAGCCGGGGGTCACGCTCGGCGACGGCCCAGGTGAGTACCATATCGCCGTTGGAGACTGAGGGTAAAATATCCTGCTTCTGCTGTTCGGTGCCATCACTGGTGATGGTGAGAGCCGCTACGGTGGTGCTGTGCAGTGGTACCGGCGCCAACACCCGTCCTGCTTCCACCAGGATTAACCCCATGTAGGTTAGAGGAAGTCCCTGGCCGCCATACTGTTCGGGAAGGGCCAGTCCCAACCAGCCCTGGTTCGCCATCTGCTTCCAAAGGGTGGGCGGGTACCCCAATTCGTCCAATTCCATCTCGCGGACCATGGCCGTGGAAATCTCTGCTTCCAGTAACTCTCGGGCCACGTTCTTTATCATTTGCTCTTCTTCAGAGGGCAATATATCCATGGTTGTCCTTGTAACTACAGTTGGTCGCGCCCGATTGACGTAACTCTTGAGTGTTAGTTCGGTTCCGCGCGCAGCGTAATAACTGCGCCTTTGGCGGTCAGCCGCGGGGCATGCCTAGGCCGCGGCGGGCCATCTGGTCGCGCATGATCTGCACGGAGCCGTGGTTGATACCCGACTGGAAAGAACCCATCAAGTTGTGGGCGTACAGTCCGTCTTCTATGGCCTCTTCAGAGCCCCGCAGCAGTTGGGCATAAGGCCCTAGTATCTGGGAGATGGCCTCGGTGGTCTTTACGCCGTGTTCGGGCGCCCAGACCTTCTCGGCGGAACCCTCATACGTGAAAGTGTCGCCCCGGTTGACCAGCGACATACTGCGCATGGTCATCAGGCGGCACACCTGGGCTTCCGTCCAAAGCTCGGCCAGCTTGTCGCGCACCGCCGGGTTGTCGGCCGGGGAATTACCTGCAAAGTCGTTCTCTTTCACCCAATTGACGATATCTTCGTCGCGGCGGACCGATATCAGGTACCGGCTAGCGCCGACGCGATCCAGGTTCAGGCCCATGGCGCCCACATACCAACCCCCATTCTCCTCTCCCAGCATGCAGGACGCAGGGATACGCACGTTCTCGAAGAAGGTCTCATTGGTGCGGACCATCCCGTAGGTGGTGCCCATCGGGGCGGGCGGGTCGCTCTGGATGGTCCACAGCGGCCGCACGGTGATTCCCGGCGTGTCCATGGGAATCAGGAATATGGAGATGCCCCGGTGCCGGGGAGCGTCGGGGTCGGTGCGACACATCATGTAGATGTGAGAAGCGTAATGGGCGGCCGAGGTATACATCTTCTGGCCGTTGACCACGAAATCGTCGCCGTCACGCACGGCCCGGCATTGCAGTCCAGCCAGGTCGGCCCCCGCCTGGGGCTCGGTGAAGCCTAGGGCGAAGATAATCTCGCCGCGGATCATACCGGGGATGAAATATTCTTTCTGTTCTTCGGTGCCGGCGGCCAAGATAGCCGGGGCTCCGCTGCCCGCGCCGCCCACGGCGATGCCCCGCCGCATGAATTCTTCTTCCACGATGTATTGGTCGATGCGGCTGCCACTCTGGCCGCCGTATTCCTTGGGCCAGCTGATGCCGATCCAGCCCTTATCAGCGACCTTCTGGACTAATTCGCGGTACTCGGGGCCACGGCCCCCTTCCTCGCCGCCTTCCATCTCGTCAAGGAGTCCTTGACTGACGTTGCCGTCGATGAATGCCCGCACTTCCTGGCGAAGTTCTTCTTGGTCTTGTGTGTAGCCAAAATCCATTCTGTGACTCTCCATTCCTGGGGGAATCTGGGCCTTACGCCCCCTCACGTTCACGCTCTGTCATTTTCGTGTCCAGCGGAATCGGTGTCAAGTAAAGCGGTTGGAAAGCTAATACCTTCTAGCCATACCTCTACTTCGAACCCTTCTGGCCGATTCAGACCTGCCCCTGCTGGATGGAGCAGATCATCCGGCAGGGCGGTTGGCTGCGGCACAGGGGTTGCAGTCCGTTTGGCGGTAGGTCTGACGGTTGGGGTTGGTGCTGCTATAGGCGAAAGTGTTTCGGCGGGAACAAACGTGGGGTTTTGTTGAGTCGTTGCGGTGGATTCGGCTGGCGGTGCGGGTTGGCGTATTCGCAGATGGTGTCGCTGTGTTGGTCGCCGCCCCTTGGCCACAGGCAACCAGGAGCAATGCACCTATGATCACGATGAGATTCATACTCCAGACCTTTTCCATCTAAATAGCCTTCATTAGCTTTCTTGCAACTCCAACAAAATCGGCCGCAGTTCCTCGATCAACGGAGGCAAGAACTCCTCCCAGGCACCGACGATGCCAAAGTCGGAGGAGCGGAACATCACCGCCCGCCGGTTCTGGTTGATGGAGATGATTACCCCGGCACGCTGCAGCCCCACGGTATGGTTGAACGCGCCGCGGATTCCCACTGAAATGTATACCGTTGGCGCGATGGTCCGGCCGCTGATGCCGACCTGCAGTTGCTGGGGCAGCCAGCCCTCGTGAATCACGTCTCTGGTGGTGGCCAGCGTCGCTCCGATGGACTCTGCCATCTCCCGCACCTTGGCCAGATTCTCAGCGCCACCAACACCCATGCCAACGCCCATCACCACTGGAGCGTTGGCCAAGACGAGACCTAACTGGTCTTCTTCGAATACTTCTCTTAGTAGGCGGACATCCGGGCCGTCGTAAGAAGATGCAGGGATCTGTTCCACGTTGGCTGTAGCTCCGGCATCACGCGCCGCAGGCGTCAGCAGTCCGGGCCGGATGGTGACGAGGTTGGGCAGCGTCTTGGACAGGATCGGCGCCACGACGTTTCCGCCCAGAGCCGGCTTCAGTTGCACCAACCGCCCTTCGGCGTCTATCTCCAGGTCCATGGCGTCACCGGTGAGCCCTAGTTCCAGCTTGGCGGCCAGCCGCGAAGCCAGGTCGCGGCCGTCAGCGGTGGCGGCGAAAAGCACGGCGTAGGGACTCTCCTTGGCAACAGCTTCAGCCAGCGAAGCACCAACGGCCATGCCGCAGACCGGCCCAATCTGTGAGTTGTCCAGGGTCAAAACCCGGTCTGCTCCCTGTGACGAGAGTTCTTCAACCGCTTCGTCAGGGCTCGGCGAGATAAGGACCGCCACGACCTCGCTCTTGGTGAACTGGGTCAGTTCACGGGCCTTACCGAGCATCTCCGACGTTACGTGGGCCAGTCCTTGGCTGGTGGTTTCGGCCACCACCCAGATGCTTTTCTCTCTGCTATTTGGGTACTTCGGCAACGCGGCTGCCGCGCTCTTACCTGAACCGACTGAGTCGGCGGCGGTCAGCTCGGCAAGTCGCCGCCGCAGGACGTCTGCCGCCTGTTTGGCGGCGTCCTCGGGGGTGGCGTCTTCCAGGAAGATTCCCAGGCGGTTGGGTTCCACCAGACGGATCTCATCGACCCACGTGGGCGAACCCTCCAATCCAAACTGGCTCAGGTCGGCGGAAAGGTCGGCGGCGGTCACTTCCTCGGCGGAGATGCCCTCCGCCCGTTCCATCTGTTCTCTATCTGGGTAGAGCTCCGGCGCCACTCCTTCGGTCACACAGACCAGGACCGGCAGGTCGCATTGCAGCGTTTGTATTCCCTCGTCGGTGATGCGCTCGGCAACTACGGACTTCCCATCATCGCTCAGGTCCAGCTTACGCGCACTGCTGATGTGAGGCAGCCCCATGAGCTCCGCTATCTCCGGGCCAACCTGGCCGGTATCACCATCGGCGCTGTTGCGCCCGCAGATGATCAGGTCCGGCTTCTCCCGCTGTAGCGCCAATGACAGCGCCCGGGAAGTGGCTAGGGTATCGGAACCCGCCAGTGCGCGATCGGTGATCAGCACCGACCGGTCGGCGCCCAAGGCCACGCAGTTGGTCAGCCCCTCGCTGGCCCCCGGAGGACCCATGGAGATGACCACAACCTCATCGTCAGGGGAGTCTTTCAGTTCGACTGCTCGCACCAGGCCCAAGAGGTCAAACGGGTTGACCTCGGAGGGCACGCCTTCCCGGATGATGGTCTTGGCTTCGTAGTCGAACTGGATACGCGCGATGATTGGCACATATTTCATGCACACGGCGATCTTCATTTGATGGATGGGCCTCTTGTTTGTATTGTCTAATGACGCTGCGGCGTAGGGGGACGATCAGTCGCTGTCGGAAACGTTGATGCCCAGTACCTCTTCCCGCACTTCAGCGGTCAGGCGCTCCAGTTGTCCGCTGACGCTAATTGGGAAACGGGGAGGGTTATTCAGGACTTTGAACCGTTCGTCCAGAGCAGCAAAGTCGTCCTGAAATCTCTGTCTAACCTCGTCGAGAGTTGCTGAAGGGCCGGTCCGCCGCCCGTCTTTCATTACCTCTTCAAGCACCGGTAGCCCGCCGGGCAGTTCCTCGTCATCGAGGGCGATGATGTCTTTGGCGAACATCCCGCTGGAGTCCTTCGTGCGATAAACCTGCTTAGCGCCAGGCAGAGAGGCTTTGTCGGGGCTCAGTTTCATCACCGGCCGGCCGTCGAAACACACCAGCTTATAGGCCATGTCCGACCAGGGGGCGTCGGCCGATACACCAGCCTTGGTTCCCACGCCGAATAGATCGATGGGCGCTCCGTCGTTGACCAACGTCTCCAGTTCGTATTCGTCCAGCCCGCCGCTGGCCAATATCTTGACGTAATCCAGGCCCGAATCGTCCAGTATCTTCCGCACGTTGCGGCTGAGTTCGTCGAAGTCCCCCGAGTCCAGGCGCACGGCCGTGAGCTTATGGCCGTCAGATTCCATCTCCTTGGCCACCTGCACCGTGTTCCAGGTCCCGGCGATGGTGTCGTAGGTGTCCACGAGCAAGATGGTCCGCGCGGGGAACGATGCGGCGTAGGCCCGAAAGGCCTCCAATTCGGAGGGAAAGCTGGAGATGAACGAGTGGGCCATAGTGCCCGCTGGGGGCATCCCATAGATGCTGGCGGCCAGCACGTTGCTAGTGGAACTGAACCCCGCGATATAGCTGGCGCGGGCCATTTTCAGCGCCGCGTCGGTGCCCTGGGTGCGGCGGGAGGCGAAATCAGCGATGCCCCTGCCCTGGGCGGCCCAGACACAGCGAGCGGCCTTGGTTGCCAGCATGCTCTGGAGATTCACCTGATTGATGATGAAGGTCTCGACCAGTTGGGCTTCGATCAATGGGGCCGTTATCTCGACCGCCGGTTCGTCGGTGAAGTATAGCCGTCCTTCGGGAATTGCCCGAACGCTGCCGGTGAACCGGACGCCTCGCAGAAATTCTAGAAAGTCGTCGGAGAAGATGCCCGTGGCGCGAAGGTAGTCGATGGCCCGGCCGCTGAAGTTCAGATTAGATAGGTAGTCCAACACGTCTTCCAGTCCGGCGGAGACAAAATAGGCGCGGTTGGGCGGGTAGGTACGGGTGAAGAGGCTAAAGGTGGCGGAGGCCGACATCCCCTGGCGAAAAAACGCCTGAGACATGGTCAACTCATAGAGGTCCGTAAACAGACCCAGGTCCTCTCCGGGCAGGGGTAATTTAGGTGCAGTCATCGAATCCGTTATCAGGTTGATGGATACGCCATAAGTTAGCGGGTATTATGTTGGCGTTCCGGAGCCGCTGTCAACCGAGATTGAGCGTGGATTACGCCTAGACGGCGCAGGCCTGTTTAGAGCGGCTCTTCTTGACACGATGACGGCCCCTTAGTAACATTTACACGACCACAAAGGCACGCATAAAAATCGAAAAGCGACTCAGAAACCCTTATCAAGAACGGCAGAGGGAACGGCCCGATGAAGCCTAGCAACCGGTCTTAGTCCGTTACGACGGGCGAGAATACGGTGCTTATTCCGGCGTCTGGTGCTCAGATTGTCAGGCGAAAGATGAGGGGGGCTCAGTAAAACTGTGAGCTTCTCTATCGAGAGGCTTTTTTAATGTTTGAGGCCTTTTGAGACGTTTCGATTTAACCACCAGGGAGCATATCCATTGAGAGAAATCCGACCCATCGAGTGGGCCAATGGCACACTCAGGCTGCTTGACCAGACCCGCCTACCCTCCGAAGAAGTGATCGTTGAGGCACACGGGTATCTGGACGCCATTCACGCCATCAAGACGATGCGGGTTCGCGGCGCGCCGGCCATCGGCGTAACCGCCGCTTATGCCGTCGCCATGGCGGCCCGGGATCTGGATACCTCTGACAAAACTGTGTTTATGGAGCGACTGGAAGCGGCCGGCGTTGAGATCAAAGCCGCCCGGCCCACCGCCGTGAACCTGATGTGGGCTGTCGACCGCATGGTTGGAATCGCCAATGCAGAGACAGACAAGTCCAAGATAAAAGACCGGTTGGTCGAAGCAGCTATCTCCATCGAAAAAGACGACGAAGCGATCAACCGCCGGATGGGCAGCCACGGCATCGAACTCATGCCCGACGGCGGATCGGTCCTGACCCATTGCAACGCCGGCGCCCTGGCAACGGCTGCATATGGCACCGCTGTGGGCGTGATCAGGGCCGGATGGGAAGACGGCAAGCGCTTCAAGGTCTTTAACACCGAGACGAGGCCCTTCCTGCAAGGAGCCCGGCTAACCGCCTGGGAATTCAAGAAACTTGGTATACCATCGACCCTGGTCGTGGATTCCGCCGCCGGAATGCTGATGCGCCGCGGCGAGATCGGCTGTGTGATAACCGGGGCCGACCGCATCGCCGCCAACGGCGACACCGCCAACAAGATCGGCACGTATACCCTTGCGGTGCTGGCCAAAGAGAACGGTATCCCGTTCTACGTAGCCGCGCCGACCAGCACGGTGGATATGAGCCTAAGCGACGGGGATCAGATCGAGATTGAGGAGCGCGCCTCCAGCGAAGTGACCGAATTTCGCGGCGTGCCCGTGGCTCCTGACGGAGTTGAGGCGCTGAATCCGGGTTTCGATGTAACTCCCGCACGATACGTGAGCGCCATAATCACCGAGGCCGGGGTTGCCCGCCCGCCGTTCCTAGAAAGCCTGGACTTGGCAGTCCGGTCGACGGGCTATTAGCCGATGAGCACCAAACAGCAGGCGACCATCGCCGTGATCGGCGGCAGCGGTCTCTATGAGATGGACGGCATGACCGGCGCGACGTCCGTGGACGTGGACACACCATTCGGGAAACCCAGCGACTCAATCATCGTGGGAGAACTGGACGGAGTGAAGGTCGCCTTCCTGCCCCGGCACGGCAAAGGCCACCGGTTCAACCCATCCCACATCCCAGCGAGGGCCAACATCTACGCACTAAAATCCATCGGTGTGGAACGGATAATCTCGGTGAGCGCCGTGGGCAGTCTCAAAGAGGAATTCGCGCCGCTGGACCTGGTGATACCCAGCCAATTGATCGACCGGACCAGACTGCGGGAGAGCACTTTCTTCGACACCGACGTCGTGGTGCATGTGGCCATGGCGGACCCGTTCTGCGCCCATACCAGCCATCTAGTCCACCATGCTGCCCAGGCACTGGACATCAACGTACACCCAGGCGGCACTATGGTCGTGATGGAAGGGCCGGCGTTCTCCACCAGGGCCGAGTCTTTCATGTACCGCTCCTGGGGAGCTGACATAATCGGCATGACCGCCCTTCCTGAGGCCAAACTGGCCCGGGAAGCTGAGATCTGCTACGCCACCATGGCCTGGATCACCGACTACGACTGTTGGCACCAGACTTCCGAATCGGTCACGGTAGAGATGGTCATCGCCAACCTTATGAAGAACGTGTCCACGTCCAAAGCTTTACTGAGGCAGGTGATTCCGACCCTGGGCGGAGAACGCAATTGCCCCTGTGAATCCGCGCTCAGAGACGCTATCATCACTCAGAAAAAGCAGATACCCGAGGAACTGAAACGAAAACTTGCCCCGGTAACGGGAAGATATTTAAGATAGGAACCGGCGAGTTCCAAGAGGATAATCATGCCTAGACAAGACCCAGGCGAACCTTATTTCCGCGTAGATTCAGCAGAAGGCCAGTCGATGTTGGCTGCGGACCCGGAAGGAACGATCGTGATCGACGTTCGCCGGGACGACGAGTGGGTCACCGGACACGTGGCAGGCGCGATCCACATACCGGTGGATGACCTGACCGACAACATGGACCGCATTCCCACCGACAAGAAAGTTCTATTCATCTGCGCGGCCGGTGTCAGAAGCGGGTTGGCCTGCGAGATGGCCGCTTCCATGGGCTATCAGTCGGAGAACTTATATAACATCGAAGACGGCACCCCCGCATGGATCGCAGGCGGGCACCCGACCTCCTACGATGGAGACGCTTAGTTAGGACACGGTTGCCTAGACAAAATAATCAATCAAATGCAGGCTCCCAGAGGACTAATTAACGGGACCTGGCGCAAGGAGAACAAGGTGGCATCACAACAGACCAAAGGGGACGTGAAGGACCTGTCCCTGGCGAAAGACGGAGTCAACAAGATCGAATGGGCCGGAAGAGAAATGCCCGTGGTGGAGATCATCCGGGAGCGGTTCATAAAAGAAAAGCCCCTAGCCGGCGTGCGGCTGTCAGCCTGCCTGCACGTGACCAGTGAGACGGCCAACCTGGCCATCGCGCTGCGGGACAGCGGGGCAGAGGTCGTCCTCTGCGCCAGCAACCCGCTCAGCACTCAGGACGATGTCGCGGCGGCGTTGGTCCAGGAGTACGGAATCCCCACCTACGCAATCAAAGGCGAGAACGACACAACGTACTATGAGCACCTGGAAGCGGCCCTAGAGTCCAAACCCCAGATGACCATGGACGACGGCGCCGACCTGCTCACGCTGCTCCACACTAAGCATCCGGACCTGCTGGGTGACATAATCGGCGGGACCGAGGAGACCACCACCGGTGTTATCCGCCTGACTGCAATGTCCGCAGACGGACAACTGAAGTATCCGGTTATCGCCGTTAACGACGCCGAGACCAAGCACTTCTTCGACAACCGATATGGCACTGGCCAGAGCACTCTGGACGGCATCACCAGGGCCACCAACATCCTGTGGGCCGGCCGGCGCACAGTGGTGTCGGGCTACGGTTGGTGCGGCCGCGGCGTTGCCTCACGGGCCAAGGGCATGGGCGCCCACGTCATCGTCTGCGAGACCAACCCGGTCCGCGCGCTTGAAGCGGTCATGGACGGCTTCCCGGTCATGCCCATGATCGAGGCTTCAAAGCAAGGGGAGGTGTTCATCACCGTAACCGGCGGACTGCACGCCATCGGGAAAGAACACATCGAAGTCATGGCCAGCGGCGCGATCCTCTCCAACAGTGGTCACTTCAACGACGAGATCGACATCGAATCCCTGAAAGAGATGTCTACTTCCAGGCGGGAACTGCGGCCTTTCGTCGAAGAGTATACGATGAAAGACGGACGCCTGATCTACCTGCTGGCCGACGGTCGGCTGGTGAATCTCTCCGCCGCAGAGGGTCATCCATCAGCAGTGATGGACATGAGCTTTGCCAACCAAGCATTGTCCGCCGAATACCTCTATCAGAACAAGGGCAAACTCGACATCGGCGTACACGTCGTGCCACCCGTTATGGATGCGGAGATCGGCCGGCTCAAACTGCTGTCCATGGGCATCAGTATCGACACGCTTTCCGCCGCCCAAAAGAAGTACCAGGATAGCTGGCAAGAAGGGACCTAAACCAACACACAGAATCAAACCGTAAAGATGGCCTGACGTTACAAGCGTAGATAGGAGAAATAACCATGCCAATGCTCTTCCACGAGTCCCCCAAGTATCTGCTGACCTCTGAGTCAGTGACCGAGGGACACCCCGACAAGATCTGCGACCAGATCTCCGATGGAGTTCTGGACGCCGTCCTCAAAGGGGACCCCATGGGTCGGGTGGCCTGCGAGACCGCCATCACCAACGGATTGGTGGTAGTCATGGGTGAGATCACGACTTCATCCTATGTAGACGTGCCCACCATCGTCCGCGAGACCCTGACCAAGGCCGGCTATACCAACGCCGAATATGGCATCGACGCCAAGAGTTGCGGCGTGATCGTCTCTATTCAAGAACAGTCCGGAGACATCAGCAAAGGCGTCACCACCGCCCTGGAACAGCGCGGTGATGCTGCCGAAGAAGCCATGCTGGCCACCGGTGCTGGAGACCAAGGAATGATGGTCGGGTTCGCCTGCAATGAGACCCCGGAATTGATGCCCCTCACGGTCAGCCTTTCCCAGAAATTGGTTGAGCAACTGGCTGCGGTCCGGAAAAACGGGACTCTGGATTACCTCCGGCCGGACGGCAAATCCCAGGTGACCGTTGAGTACCGCCACGGCGTCGCCTCAAGGGTCGACACCGTGGTCATCAGCACCCAACACGCCCCTGAGGCCACCAACGATCAGATTGAGAAAGACATTATCGATCACGTTATCAAACCCATTGTCCCCGAAGAATTGTTGGACGAGAACACGAAGATCTTCGTCAACCCCAGCGGACGGTTCGTCATCGGCGGCCCCGCCGGCGACAGCGGACTCACCGGCCGGAAGATCCTCGTCGACACTTACGGCGGCATCGCCCGTCACGGCGGCGGCGCTTTCTCGGGTAAGGATCCGACAAAAGTTGACCGGTCCGCGGCCTATGCGGCCCGCTACGTCGCCAAGAACATCGTGGCGTCCGGCCTGGCCGATCGCTGCGAGATCCTGGTGTCATACGCCATAGGCGTGGCCACTCCCATCTCCGTGGCGGTGGAAACTTTCGACACCAACAAGGTCGACAGCGACACCATCCACGCCCTGGTGGCGAAGCACTTCGACCTGCGTCCCGCGGCGATCATCCGGGACCTAGACCTGCGCCGGCCCATCTACCAGGCCACGGCTGCCTACGGCCACTTCGGCCGGGAAAACCTCGACCTGACCTGGGAGCGCACCGACAAAGCGGAAACCCTACGCAAGGATGCGGGACTGTAGTAATTAGCTAACAGCTATCAGCGTGATTATGGGGTCTTTGGATTTAGGTCCAAAGACCCTTTTTTAGTACGCTGACTGGACGCCCATTCCGCATCTGTCACCCTGAGTGAAGCGAAGGGTCTGCCAAGTTGAACTTTGGTAGATTCTTCGGCTGCGGTCTCAGAATGACATTTCCGGAGGGCGTAGTCTATCTCGAAGGGAACTCCCCATGCTGCTTACAATCCTCCCGGCTTGAGATATGCTGTTAGCACCCAGGAACCGGAGGGATAGGCCTTTGACAACGGACATCAGATTCGGGACGGACGGTTGGCGCGCGCTGATCGCGGAGGATTTCACATTTGAGAACGTGGCACGCTGCGCCCAAGGACTCTCCCTGCACCTGAAAGATTTTGGGACCGCCGGGCAAGGGCTGGTTGTGGGTTACGACACCCGGTTCCTGTCACCCGAGTTCGCTGAGACTGTGGCCGCCGTATGCGCCGCCCAAGGGATTAAGGTCTATCTGGCCGATAAGCCCGCCCCAACCCCGGTTCTCAGCTACAACGTCCTGCATCATCAGGCCGGTGGCGCCGCAATTATCACTGCCAGTCACAATCCAGGCCAATGGAACGGGTTCAAATTTAAACCCGAGTACGCCGGCAGCGCCACTCAAGAAATAACCGACCGTCTTGAAGGGTTCATCGCTCAGGCCGCTACTGGTCCTACTTATAACGCCGCTGAGGGCCGCGATAGCGGCCTGATCGTGGATCTGGAGCCGCGGGGTCCATATATGGAACGAATAGCCTCTCTGGTGGACCTAGACGTCATCAAGGGCGCCGGGCTCGATGTGGTCGTGGATTCCATGTACGGGGCCGGCGGCGGATACCTGCCGGCACTCCTATCCGGCGGCAAGACCACCGTCAGCGAGCTCCACGGCAGCCGTAACCCGGCTTTCCCCGGTATGGAGCAGCCAGAACCCATCGCCCACAATCTGAACGAGGTAACGTCTCTCATAGCCGCGAACGGCGCGTCCATCGGGATAGCCTTGGACGGCGACGCTGACCGGGTGGGGATCATCGACGAACATGGCCGGTTCGTCACTACCCTGGATACGTTCTCCATCCTGGCCCAATACCTGTTGGAGCAGAAACAACAGCGGGGCGCGATAGTTAAGGGCGTTACATCGTCTATCGCCCTGAACAAGCTGGGCGAGGCATACGGGGTTGACGTCCACGAGATGCGGGTGGGTTTCAAGAATATCGGTCCCAAGATGAGCGAGGTCGACGCATTGATGGGCGGGGAAGAAAGCGGCGGGTTCGCCTTCCGGGGCCACATCCCAGAGCGCGACGGCATACTCAGCGGACTGTATTTCCTGGAATACATGGCCTCCACTGGAGATACCCCCACCCGATTGCTGCAACGGCTGACCGACAAAGTAGGACCCCACTCCTTCCACCGCAGGGACATCGCTTTCAAGGCCACCGACCAGGAACGCATCCTCGAAATGGTGANCNCTCCGGGGCTAGCTGAGATNGGCGGCGTGCCAATCTTGGATACGGACACCATCGACGGNCGAAGGTTCCACNTGGAAGACGGCTGGCTGGCCGTGCGGTTCTCCGGCACCGAGCCACTGCTGCGCATCTACGCAGAGGCCGCCACCCCGGAGTTGGTGACAGCGCTGTTGGAAGGGGCTATGGAATATCTGGGGGTTTAGGTTAGCCAAGTGATCCCTTCTCCCTCGTCCTTCCGCGGAGGGAGAGAAAGTTAGGATGAGGGTCGATATAGTTAATGGGAGGAAACGACCTACAAAACCAGTCCATTTTTCTGTCACCCTGAGTTTAGCGAAGGGTCTCTTCGCTCTCTGCCTGGTTGCTCCATTGGCAAAGAGATTCTTCGGCTGCCGCCTCAGAATGACAAATAATCAGCAATACAAAAAGGCACCGGATAAAACCGGTGCCTTTTCTTGTTACTAGCCGCTGGCGGTCTCTACCGCTTGGTGTATTGAGGCGCCCTTCGGGCGCGCTTGAGACCGTATTTCTTGCTTTCTTTGATGCGGGCGTCCCGAGTGATCAGACCGGCCCTGCGAAGTCCAGTTTTGAGCTCGGGGTCAAAGACCACCAATGCCCTGGCGATTCCGTGCCGGATTGCTTCCGCCTGGGAGTTCACTCCGCCGCCGGCGACTTTGACAACCACGCGAAACTTGTTGACGGTGTCGCTAACGCGGAATGATTCGTTGATCGTCTTCTGCCACGGGGCCCAGTTGAAGTACTCGTCCATGGGCTTGCCGTTGACCAAGATGGGTCCGCCATCGTCCAGGTACAAACGCACTCTGGCGATGGAGGTCTTGCGCTTACCCGTGCCGTAATAATAGGTCTGGTTAGTTTCAGCTTGTACCAAGGTAAGTCTATCCTCCGTCCTCTATAGCCTGCGGACCTGGCGCTTGCGTTGCAGGGTGACCGGTGACCTGTGCCTCGTGGGGATGGTCAGGGCCGCTATAGACCTTGAGGCGGCGTAGCGCCTGCCGGCCCTGGTGGTTCTTGGGCAACATGCCCTTGACCGCCAACTCCAGCACACGCTCGGGCCGAGACTCCATCATCTCTCTGAGCCGGAAGGTCTTGAGGTTTCCCACGTACCCGCTGTGCCGGTAATACATCTTCTGTTCCATTTTCTTGCCGGTGACCCGCAGGTCGGACGCGTTGGTCACCACCACGAAGTCACCCACTGCGACATGGGCCGAATAGGTGGTTTTGTCTTTGCCCTGAAGGGCGATGGCGATGTTTCGTGCCAGGCGGCCAAGGGTTTGGCCTTGGGCGTCCATGACCCGCCACCTTTCCGGAGTATCGCCAGGTTTGGCGAAGTATGTGCTAGTCCTTTTCATGCTGTGTTATTCCGATCCTGCGTTCCCAAGTCCTATTTTTATGGAACTTGGGTATTTTACACTAATTAGGCATAGCCCGTGGGGAGGGAGCAGCGGTGTCCCGCTTACATCTCCCGCCAAAGCCTGTGTCACTTTGTTAACCGGGAATCTCCCCCTTCCTATATCCGTCAGAATTCCGCTGGCTTTTCTGATCTGTTGTTTCAAGAAGCCGGTGGCTTCACACTCGATCACTATGTTGTCTTCAAACTTCTGGATCTCCCACTGCATCACCTCCCTCACCGCACTACGGTCTTGAGGGTGCCCCGCGGCCAACGCCCTGAAATCGTGGACGCCCACCAGGAGCTGGGCTGCCTCTGCCATCGTCTCGATGTCCAGGTTTTCCCTGATCCAATAGTGGGAGTGCCTCCGCAATGGCGACGGCGCAGGCCGATTTAATATGCTGTAACGGTAGGTCCGGCTCAGAGCGCATCTCCGGGAGTTGAATTCGTCGTCGACCCGATGGGCCTCAACGACGTTGATATCCTCAGGGAGATGGTAGTTCAGCGCGAGGACGAATTTTTCCAGGGGATGCTGGGTAGAGGTGAGGAAATCGACCACTTGACCCTTGGCATGGGTCCCGGAATCGGTGCGGCTGGCGGCCCTGATCCTAATCGGTTGGCCCGTAAACTTGGCCAGGGCCTTTTCCAACTCCCCTTGAATCGTCGGCTGGCCGACCTGGAGCTGGAACCCGGCGTATTCGGTCCCCTGATATTCAACCAAAAGGGCTGCCCGCCAAAGCTGCCCGCCCTCTGACTCGCCTTCTGAGTTATGGATTCTGCCTTCTTCTATTTTAAGAAATTCCTCTGACTTAAGTGGTAGCTCTAGATACCTGGTAGGTTAGACCAACTCGATGATCGCCATCTCCGCTGCGTCTCCGTTGCGTGGTCCCAGTTTCAGTACCCTGGTGTAACCACCGGCGCGTTCGGCGTAACGGACCGCGACATCGTCGAATACTTTTGCGACCACCCGAGAGTTGGGCACCTGAGCCATGGCCAATCGGCGGTGGTGCAGGCTCCCTTTCTTCCCGTGGGTAATCAACTTCTCCGCCATCACCCGCGTTTCCCTAGCCTTGGCCAGGGTGGTGGTGATACGTTCGTGGATTATGAGTTCCGCGACCAGACCGCGCAGCAGTGCGACGCGTTGGTCTCGGTACCGGCCGAGCTTTCTGCCGGCGATTCGATGGGAGGCCATGGTTAGTCTTCATCCTCAGTTTGGTCGTCGTCAGCATCGTCGTCGTCAGCGGCCGGAGCATCTCCTGTGTCCTCTACGGTCATGCCGGGCGCTTCAGAAGGCAGGCCGGCGTCCTCTCGCTCGTCGCCCATTAGTTCGCCCAAGTCTTCAGGCGAGATGTCAGGGACAGCCGCTTCCACGGGGTCGGAGAGATCTGTAATACCATGTTCAGCGAGTTTCTCTTTCAGCTCGACCAGAGATTTATCGCCGAAATTCCGTATCTTTAGGAGTTCGTCGTCAGACATCTCCAAGACTTCACCCACTTTGGAGATGTGGGAGCGCTTCAAACAATTCAGCGTGCGAGGAGACAATTCCAGCTTCTCTATGGGGGTCTGGTAGATCTCCGGAGAGACAACTAAAGGTACCCGTTCAAGCCCTTCGTTGTTCACCGAGTTCAGATTGCTGAACAGGAAGAAGTGATTAACCAGGTTTTCCGCAGCCTGCTGAATCGCTTCAACAGCTTTGATCGTGCCGTCAGTCCAGACTTCCATCACCAAGCGTTCGTAATCGGTGACTTGGCCGACCCTGGTGCGCTCAACGTTGTAGTTGACTTTCCGCACGGGGCTGAACACCGCGTCCACCGGCAGGACACCGACTGGTGGGTTAGATGTTCCGTCGGACTGGACCGCAGGTTGGTAACCCACGCCCTGTTCAACATTGAACTCGATGGACAGATGGGAATCATCTGAGTCGAGGGTCGCCAGGTGGAGTTCCGGGTTCACAATCTCAAAATCGCTGGAGGTCGAGATGTCCCCGGCGCAGACTCGGCCTTCGCCTTGGACATCGAGGCGCATCTTTCCGGCGCGATCCGATTGGGACCGTATCCGGATGCGCTTAACGTTGAGGAGGAGTTCCATCACCTCTTCTTTGACGCCAGACACGGCTGTGTACTCGTGGACCACTTCGTCTATCTTGACCCAAGTGATGGCGCTGCCGTTGGTGGAACTGAGCAATATCCTCCGAAGAGGGTTGCCAATAGTCAGACCGAACCCGCGGGGCAGCGGCTCAACAGCCACCTTCCCGTAGGTGTCTTCTGATTCCAATACCCGAATCTCGGGTTTTATGATCTCTGTACCTGCTTCCGGCGTACCGGGAGTTAGGATTAGGGTGTCCAGCATGGACGAACTACCTCGAGTAAAACTCTACTATTAGCCTTGAATCTACTATCGCCTGTAGGTCTTCGTCCGCAGGCAACGATACGACGGTCCCGACCATTTCGCCCGAATCCAGACTGAGCCAAGCAGGAACAGGCCGCTTGGGAACTCCTTCTATGCGTCCGGCGTAAAAGTCGGTGCCTTTAATGCTTTCTTTCCAGGAGACCACGTCTCCGGGCTTAACCTGGTAGGACGGGATGTCGGTCTTGGTCCCGTTGACCCGAAAATGGCCGTGAAGAACGATCTGCCGGCCCTGTTTCCGGGAATCTGAAAAGCCCAGCTGGAAAACCACGTTATCCAGACGGCGCTCCAGGGTCCGAAGCAGGTTCATGCCGGTTACTCCCGGTGTATTGAACGCGTCGGTCATATAGCGGCGGAATTGGCCTTCCATCACGCCATATATATACTTGGCCTTCTGTTTCTCACGCAGGTGAACGGCGTAGTCAGTGGGCCGTCTGCGGCGGCGGGAAACATCGCCGGGCGGGTTGCGGCGCTTCTCAAAGGCGCAACGGGGCGTAAAACACTTGTCGCCCTTCAAAAATAGCTTTTCGCCGGACCGCCGGCAGAGGCGGCAGGATGGTCCTGTATATCTTCCCATGGGATTGGAGTTACACTCTCCTTCGTTTTGGCGGGCGGCACCCGTTGTGGGGTATGGGAGTTACGTCCCGGATACTGGTTACGAACAATCCTGCGCCCTGAAGAGACCGAATGGCGGCCTCCCGTCCGGCGCCGGGTCCTTTGATCAACACGTCTATCTGGCGAAGGCCCTGGTCCATACCCTTGCGGGCCGCCTGTTCGGCCGCCCGTTGGGCGGCGAAGGCGGTACCCTTGCGGGAGCCTTTGAAACCCCCTGTTCCGGCGCTGGCGGTGGCAATCACGTTACCCTGAGGGTCGGTGAGGCTCACCAGCGTGTTGTTGAACGTGGAATAGATGTACGCCCGCCCTTGGGGTACCGAGCGGCGCTCGCGGCGTCTGGTCCTGGGTCTAGCCATAAGTTATTCTCACTCAGCCTTAAATGCTTACTTCTTGCCGCCGGTGCGCCTGCCGCGGCCGGCAACGGTGCGGCGGGGGCCCTTGCGAGTGCGGGCATTGGTCTTGGTACGCTGGCCCGCAACGGGCAGGTTCCTGCGGTGGCGGTTGCCACGGTAGGAGCCGATCTCTATCAGACGGCGAATGTTCTGGTTAACTTCCCGGCGCAGATCACCTTCCGAGATGTAGTCCCGGTCCACCAGTTCCCTGATGCGGTCTATCTGCTCTTCGGTGAGCTCGTTCATCCTCGGGGGTATGACCGGATCGAGTTCAGCCTTGATCAGGATCTCTTCCGCAATCTTAGGACCGATTCCATAGATGCTTCGAAGGGCAACGTGAGCCCTTTTCCGGTCGGGAACGTCTACTCCAGCGATACGGACCACTCCGGGCCTCCTTTAGATTCACCGATTGATTAAATATTGCTTTGCCTGGACTTTGTTTTTGCTTTAACCCTGCCGCTGGGAATGCCTGGCGTTGGAACAGATGATTCTGACCACGCCTTTGCGTTTGATCACACGGCAGTTGTTGCACCTTGGTTTTACCGATGCTGATACTTTCATGATTACTGCTCTTTGGTTGTTTGGCTCAATCTGATGGAACGGGCTACTTGAATCGGTAGGTAATCCGTCCCCGGGTCAAGTCGTATGGAGAGAGTTCCACCAACACCCGGTCACCGGGCAACACCCGGATGAAGTGCATCCTGATCTTTCCGGAAACGTGGGCCAATACCTCATGGTCATTGGGCAGTTCCACCCGGAACATTCCATTGGGCAGGGCCTCTTTTACGCTGGCCTCGACTTCGATCGCTTGTTTCTTCGCCATAAACCCTCTTAACGTGCGGATTTCCGCCAGCCCCGGTTAATCACCGGAATCAGACGGTTGGGCCATCGGCCCGTATTTCGCCTTTCTTATCCGTGAACGGTCAGAATTTCCGGTCCGTCCTCGGTTATGGCTATCGAATGCTCGAAATGGGCCGAGAGCTTGCCGTCGGCAGTGATCACGGTCCACTCGTCATCCAATATTTTCGTGTGCCAATCACCCAGATTGAACATGGGCTCAATGGCGATACACATCCCGACCCGGAGCAACGGGCCCAAACCCGCCTGCCCATAGTTGGGCACCTGGGGATCCTCATGCAGGAACCGGCCTACACCGTGTCCCACGAACTCCCTAACGACACCATAGCCCCGGCTCTCGCCGTAGGCCTGCACCGCGGCGCCTATGTCTCCGACCCGCGCACCTGGCTGGGCCGCTTTGATGCCTTCTTCAAGACTGATCCGAGTGTGATCCATCAAGGCGATCGCCTCAGGCGTTACATCGCCGACGGGCAGGGAAACCGCCGCGTCTCCGATGAAGCCTTCGATGGTCGCGCCCACGTCAACTTTGACGATATCTCCCTCCAGCAGGACCCGTTTACCAGGTATGCCGTGGACGATCTCTTCATTCACCGACGTACAGATGCTGGCTGGGAACCCCTGATAACCCATGAAAGTGGGTTTGGCCCCCTGCCGGGTAATCTCTTTATACGCAATCTTGTCCAAATCCAGGGTGGTCATTCCAGGCGCCACCGCAGCCCTGAGCAAGTCTATGACGTCGCCGACAATCTTCCCCGCACGACGCATCGAATCCAGCTCTTGGGGTGACTTAATTGTAATCCCCCCAGAGTAGGTGGACGGCGAATTAGAAGCGGTCTTTGTTTTTTGGCCGCGATTCACCTTGGGTATTCTACTCCTGAATCTTTATCTTGGGAACCCAGTTGGTACCCACGGGTAACGATTATCGTCAAAGTTTTCTCGCCGTAGGGACGTCCACGGCCGCCATGATCTGTTTGTTGACCTCGGCGATAGTATCGTCGCCTGGAACCTCCACCAACACGCCACGCTTGCGGTAGAACCCGAGCACAGGCATGGTCTCGTCGTTGTAGACCTGGATCCGCTTCTTGACCGCCGCAGGGGCGTCATCGTCACGCTGGTAGAGCTCTCCACCGCATTGGTCGCACGTCCTAGCACTGGCGTCCTCGCCAAGGCCGATGGCGTGAGGCGACTGGCAGGCACGGCAGATGTACCGGCCTCCGAGCCGGCGGAGCAACGCGGGTTCGGAAACGTCGATGTGAACCACTTTATCCAGATTCCGGGATTCGGCGGTCAGTTTCTTGTCTAATTCCTGCGCCTGGTTGCGATTCCTGGGGAACCCATCCAGGATGAAACCGTCATCATCCGGGATGGACATAACCTTGCCCAAGATGATGTCGATGGTAACTTCGTCGGGGACCAATTCCCCTCTGTTCATGTATTCCTTGGCGCGCAAACCCAGGGGAGTTCCCTGTCGCAGGTGGTGCCGGAATAGGTCGCCTGAGCTGATATGGGCTAAGTCAACGTGCTCCCGCAAAAGTTGTGCCTGGGTACCCTTTCCGGCCCCGGGAGGGCCGATTAAAACCAATCGCAGTCCCTGGGCCATGTTATCTCAGGAACCCTTCGTAATTACGCATCATCAACTGCGCCTCAAGTTGGCGTAGAGTATCCAGACCGACACCCACCATAATCAAAAGGCTGGTGCTGCTTAGGGAGATGGCCTGCACGTCGGTGATGAGCGACGCGATATAGGGCATGATGGCGATAGTGCCCAGGAACAGGGCCCCGCCCAACGTAATACGCACAATCACCCGGTTTAGGTAGTCCTGCGTCGGTTTTCCAGGCCGGATACCCAACACGAACCCGCCGTTCTTTTGGAGATTTTCGGCCAGTTGCTGTTGGTTGAACACCACTAATGTATAGAAGAAGGTGAACATCACAACCAACACGAACACCATGACCCAATAGATGGGTGAGGTGGGCGTCAGCAGGTCGGCGAAGAAGTTGGCCACGTCGCCCACCCAAGTGGTGCTGGTGGCGAAGTACGTCGCGATGGTTCCGGGCAGAATCACGATGGAAAATGCGAATATCAATGGAATCATACCGGCCGAATTTATGCGCAGCGGTAGATAGGTCGCGCCGCTTTGGCGGAACATCCTCCCACCGCGGAAGATACTGCGGCCGTACTGCACGGGGATGCGCCGGTGCGCCTCGTTGAACAACACGATAGAGGCGATGATCAACACTCCGATCAAGGCGAAGAAACCGATGCCCAGTACGTTGTCCCGATCCAAAAATCCTTGGGTCAGCAGCCTCGGGAACCCGGCAACGATACCGGCGAATATGATCAAAGAGATACCATTTCCGATCCCTCGCTCGGTGATCATCTCGCCCAGCCAGACCAAGAACATCGTCCCGGCGGCGATGGAGAACAGCGCCGCGATGGTGGGCAGGAACGCGTCTCCGGAGAATCCAACGTCGGCTATGACGTTGCTCTGCTCCAACAACATAAGTTGTCCATACCCCTGAGCAAAGGCTATGGGGATGGTGATGTAGTGGGTCAACCGGTTTATCTTCGCCCGACCGGCTTCACCTTCACGAGACATCTCCTGAAGCATGGGAACGACCGGAGTCAGCAATTGGATGATGATCGACGAGGTTATATATGGGAAAACTCCCAGAGCCACGATGCTCATGCGGCTAAGCGCTCCGCCGCTGAACAGGTCCAAGAAGCCAAGGAGCTCGTTATTCCGGAAGAGGTTGTCTAGCTGTACCTGGTCGATGCCCGGGAGGGGGATGTGAGCGATGAACCGGTACAGGGCCAGTATGGCCAGGGTAAAGAGAATCTTGGCCCGAAGATCAGGGAGGCTGAATGCGTCAACCGCCGCCTGAATCAGCGTAGGGAGTTTGCCGCCCTGGGCCTCGGCGTTCATCATTACGCCAAAATCTCCTCCGCCGTGCCTTTTGCCGCTTCGATCTTCTGTTTAGCCGACTGAGTAAACTTCGCAGCCACGACAGTCAAGGCCTTACTTATCACACCGTCGCCAACGATCTTCACCGGCTGATTGAGGTTTCTGAGGTAGCCCTTCTCCAGAAGAAGCTCCGGGGTGATGCGTTCGCCTTCGTCGAAGTTCTCGAGAGTCTCGATCTTAATCAGCGAGTAATAGGTCTTGAACCGGTTGTGGAAGCCCCGCTTCATGGGCAGCCCCTTGATCAAAGGCAACTGGCCGCCCTCAAACCACACTGGCGGGCCACCTCCGGAACGGGACTTCTGCCCCTTGTTGCCCCGGCCGGCGGTGCTTCCTTGGCCTGCCGCGTCGCCGCGTCCGACCCGTTTTCTATTTTTTCTGGCTCCCTTGCTGGGGGCCACTTGGTGTGCCATCATGGGGCGAGCCTCATTGCGTCCTTACGCTGTCTAGAATAATTTTAGATGCATCACAGCCGTGGGTAAATGGTTTAGCGGTTGCCATATTGCCGGTTTAGCTGCTATTTGGCCCCTGTATCCGGGTTGGGCCGGTCTCGCCGGTGAATCAGAAGCCGAGCTCTAGGCCACTTCCACCTTGACGAGGTGGCTAACCTTGTTGACCATTCCTCGGATAGTCGGAGAGTCCTGATGAATCACGGTATGGTTCAAGCGGTGCAGTCCCAGGGACGCGATAATCCGCCGCTGGTTCTGCGGGCGTCCGATGGTGCTTCTGGTCCAGGTTATCTTGATTTCCGCCATAATCTTTCGACCGTATTTCCGTTTAGGGAGTCCGGCCTTTATGCTCCCTCAAGGGTTTCGCCGGGTCTTTGACTCATCATCGTTTCGATGGCGGCGCTAGATTCGAGTTGGGCTGGGGACGGTTGGGCCGGGTCGGGGTTCGCCCCAACGGGTACAGTCTCAACCTTGTTGGCTTCAGAAGGAAGCGGGCGTCCCAGCCGGCGGGCCAGTTCGATATCTGGGTCACGAAGCTGCCGCAGGGCTTCCATCGTGGCGTAGGTGATGTTGATGGGGTTTCTGGAGCCCAGAGATTTTCCGACAACGTCCTTCACGCCGCCCAATTCCAGGATGGCTCGCATGGCGCCGGCGGCGATGACACCGGTACCCTCACGGGCCGGTTTGATCATCACGATGGTGGCGCCTTTCTTGACTGTGATCTGCTGGGGAATCGTGTTGCCGCGCAATGGGATCTTAACAGTCTCGCGCCGGGCAACCGCATTGCCTTTTCTTACCGCGTCCGGAATCACCAGGGCCTTTCCTAGGCCAACACCCACTTCGCCCTGTCCGTCTCCCACCACCACCAATGCGTTGAAACGAAGGCGCCGGCCTCCCTTAACTACCTTAGCGATACGGCGGGTATAGACGACCCTCTCGGAGAAACCTCCGGTGTCTTCTTCACGGCCTCGGCCGCGGTCTCGATCATTGAAGAACCTGTTAGGGGATTGGGCCATATGCGGGCTAGACCTCCCAGTCTCTGCGGTAAGTTGGACCTGCGATTAAAACTTTAGGCCGGCTCCGCGGGTGGCTTCGGCCAGAGCCTTGACCCTGCCGTGGAATTTACAGCCACCACGGTCGAACACGACCTGTGTGATGCCCTCGGCGATGGCCCTCTCGGCCACCAGTTTGCCCACCGCGGTTGAGGCGTCGATCTTGGGTACGATGGGACCACCGGCCTCTTTTATGGCATCGGCGCTGGAAGCCGCGGCAAGGGTGTGGCCGGTCGTGTCATCGATCACCTGAGCGTAGATATGACGAAGGCTGCGAAACACGGCGAGTCTAGGCCTTTCAGGCGTTCCGGAGACTTTGTTCCGGAGCCTGATGTGCCGTACTTTTCTCAGTCGTTTTGCGTTCTTATCTTTAGGCATGATTTATAGTCGTTTTAATCGGCCGTTCCAGCAGACCGTTAAGCCTTTCTGGCCGCCGCCTTCCCAGGTTTAAAGTGAAGTACTTCGTCGGAGTACCTGATGCCCTTCTCTTTGTAGGCGTTGGGCGGCCGAACCCTTCTGATTTGGGCCGCCAGTTGGCCTACCTTCTGTTTGTCGATCCCGCGGACGTGGACTCTATTGTTCCCTTCCACTTCCACGGTCACTCCCTCTTCGGGTTGAATGTCCACGGTGTGGCTGTAGCCAACGCTAAGTGTGATTCCTATACCAGCTTCGGCAACCCTGTAACCGACACCCATAATCTCCAGAGTTCGGGTGAAACCTTCGGATACGCCGGTTACGGCATTGGCGATCAAGCTTCGAGTGAGGCCGTGTAGCGAGTGGTGGAATTTGTTGTCTGACTGACGCTCGACTAATACTTCCCCGTCGCCAACTTTTACCACAACTTCGGGGTGGTACTTCTGCTCGAGGGTGCCCTTGGGCCCGGTGACCTTGACTCCACCGTACAGGACTTCCACCTGAACCCCGCTGGGCAGGGATATGGGCTTCCTGCCAATGCGGGAGAGGGTCTTTTCTTGTTTTTTCTCGTTCACAGCCGAATCACCAGACAAAACAGAGTAGTTCTCCGCCGACGCCCTCACGCCAGGCTCTTCGCCCGGCCATGACGCCCTTGGAGGTGGATACGATGGCCAGGCCGATCCCACCGTAGACCCTGGGAATCTCCCCCTTGCCTACGTAGACTCTTAGTCCTGGCTTGCTAACACGCTTGAGGCCCGCTATGGCCGGCTGTCTGCCCTCTCGGTAGATGAGGTGTATCCGAATGGTCGGATGCTGCTGTCCTCGGGGCATGTCGAAGTCCCGGATGAAACCCTCTTCTTTGAGGATCTTGGCCACGGCCAGCTTTAACTTGGAGTGCGGGAAGCTGACAGAATCGTGACGCACCTGTATGGCGTTACGAATCCTAGTCAACATGTCTGCCAATGGATCGGTTACCGGCATTTCTGGTCTATCTCCCGTCTCCGCCTAGATTTAAGTCTTCTGGTCGGTATGCCATTTGCAGCATCCAGCTACAGACTGGCCTTGCGCACACCGGGCAATTCCCCGGCCAGGGCCAATTCCCGGAAACAGATGCGGCAAAGTCCGGTATGCCTGATGTAGGCCCGCGCCCGGAAACAGCGGTTACACCGGTTGTATTCCCGACCGGGGAATTTGGATTTTTTTAGCCATCTCTGGACTACTGATGTCTTTGCCAACGACGCCTCCCTTAGGCCTCGACCGTGTCTTTTATAAAGGGCATACCGTAGAGTTCCAGGAGGCGTATGGCCTCCGTGTCGTTCTTAGCCGTGGTTGCGATGGTTACCTGCAGCCCACGAATCTTATCTATCTGGTTGTAATCTATCTCCGGGAAGATGATCTGTTCCCGGATTCCGATGGTGTAATTGCCACGTCCGTCCAGGCCGCGCCTGGCCAGACCACGGAAGTCGCGGATACGGGGTAGGGCGGTGTTCACAAGGCGGTCCAAGAAATGGTACATCCTGGCGCCGCGAAGGGTAACCGCGGTCCCGATGGGGTTGCCTTCTCTGACCTTGAAATTCGCTATGGACTTCCTGGCCAGGGTGACGATCGGCTTCTGACCGCTAATCACCGCCAGGTCTTGCGTGGCGGCCTCCATGGCGCGGCCGTTGGTCAACGCCTCACCTACCCCGATGTTCAGAACGATCTTCTGGAGCCGGGGAACTTCCATCGGACTGGCGTAGTTGAATTCCCGCACCATGGCAGGGATGATTTCGGTTTTAAACTGGTCATAGAGACGAGGCGGGGGCGGAGGTTCGGTTGGAGGCTCAAGCACGGCGGTCTCGCCTCCTCTGGCCCCGCGTCCACCTCCGCGCTCGCGGCGCTGCCGGCGGGGGGATTCTTGTTGTTCCTCGCCTTCGCCGGATTCCTCGCTGCCTTCCTCAGCGCCGTTTTCGGCGCCTTCTTCGGCTGCGGAATCTTCGGACTCAACGACTTCAGTCGCCTCGGCGGAGGCATCTTCCGAGTCCTCTATGTTTTCAGGTTGTTGTCTCTCGTCATCGAGCATCGTCGATTACTTCCTGGCATTTAGTACAACTGCGAACCCTGGCACCCGTATCCAAGAACGTGGTCTTGGGCTTGGTCGGCTCGTTGCATTTATTACAAATCAACACCACGTTTGACGCGTGGATGGGGGCTTCTTTCTGAATCTTTCCCGATTGGGTCACGCCAGGGCGGGCCTTCATGTGACGGGTAACCAAGTTTACACCCTCCACAATCACTCGGTCTTGACCGGATATCTGGCGTTCCACTCGGCCGGTCTTGCCCTTTTCCTTGCCGGCGATCACCAAGACGTTATCTCCAGTACGGATACGCATCAGACCACCTCTGGAGCAAGGGAGACGATTCGCATGAAGCCTTTGTCCCTCAGCTCGCGGGCTACTGGGCCAAAGATTCGGGTGCCCGTGGGAAGTTGATCTTCCCCGATGAGCACGGCCGCGTTGTCATCAAATTTGATATAGGTGCCGTCAGGACGGCGCCGGCCCTGGGCCTGGCGGATGACCACCGCCCGTACGATTTCGCCCTTCCGGACCGGCGAGTTGGGCGCGGCTTCTCTCACGTTGCAGACTACTACGTCGCCAACGTGGGCGTATTTGCGTTTGCCACTGCCGGGGATGTTGATGAGGCGAATCACTTTGGCCCCGCTGTTGTCAGCCACCCTCAGCCTGGTATAGGTCTGAATCATTCCTTGTCTTCCTGTTCGTCCGGCTCGCCGGCGTCGGAGTCGTCTTCTGCTTCAGCATCATCGGCGTCGGGTTCGTCAGCTTCAGGTTCCTCGGCTTCGGACTCTTCTTCTACTTCGGCGGGTTCCTCTTCAGCAGGCTCGGGCTCTTCTTCGATTGCCTCTTCTTCCGGCTCTTGCTCTTCTTCGGCGGGTTCCTCTTCAGGCTGTTCGGCGGCCTCTTCCTCGGGTTCCTCTTCGGCCACCGTTTCTTCTTCGATTTCTTCGTCAGCGGCTTCGGGTTCTTCGCCCGCGGGCTCTTCATCCACAGCTTCAGATGCCGCTGCTTCCGCTCTGACTTCGGCGGCTAGAACGCGAGGTTGTGTCATTTCCAGACTGACGTCGGTCTCGACATCTATAGGACGGACCTCGGCGATCTGTTTACGCTCCAGTATCTCCATGAGACGCCAGTGTTTGTTCTTAGAGATGCGCCTGGTTTCTTCGATACGGACGGTATCGCCCAAGCAGCATTGGTTCTCCGGGTCATGGACGTAAAAGCGGGCCACCCGGCGCATCTGCTTTCGGTACAACCGGTGACGTTGCTTCCAGACCATCTCCACGATGGCGGTCTTGTCCTGATTGGTCCGGACGACAGCGCCGACGCGGACCTTGCGCATGAATCTTGCCACTAACCAGCCTCCTGAATCTGCCGTTCTCTGATCACTGTCCGGAGTCTGGCGATGGTCTTTTTCACAGAATTGGGCTCGTTGGTGTTGGTCAACTGGTTAGTCGCCGAGCTGAACCTGAGGTTCATCAGCTCCCTTCCAGACTTGGCCAGCTCCTCGTACAACTGATCGTTGCTTAGTTCTCTTATTTCGTGAACGCGCATCTTATCTAAACCAAGCCATTGGCCACGGCGCCGGCCAACCTGTCTCTAACAACTGTCTTAGTAGGAATCGGAAGTTTCCGGGACGCCAAACGCAGGGCTTGGACCCCCTCGTCATGGGGCACACCCGCCACCTCGAAGAGGATCTTGCCCGGCTTTACGACGGCTACCCAGTAGTCCACCGCGGCCTTGCCTCCACCCATCCGGGTTTCTGCAGGTTTTTTGCTGACTGACTTATCGGGGAACACCCGGACCCAGACCTGTCCGCCGCGCTTCAAATGGCGCGTGACGGCTACCCGGGCAGCCTCGATCTGCCGAGCGGTGATCCATGAGGCTTCCATGGCCTTCAGACCGATCTCTCCAAAGGAAACGGAACTACCCGTGGACGCGTTTCCCCGCATCTTGCCACGGAAATGTTTCCTGAATTTTGTTCGCTTGGGCTGCAGCATGAATGGCTCCTAGTCCGATCCCTATTCAGGGTTTTCCAGGTCGACGGCCTCAAGCGCTTCCTCGATATCCTCGGCCTGAACAGTTACTTCGATATTTTCCAGTTCTTCTTCAGCTTCTTCAGGCCGGGGAGGAAGGATCTCGCCGTGATAGACCCAGGTCTTGACGCCGACCTGTCCCATGACGGTGTGCGCTTCGGCCAGGGAGTAATCGATGTCGGCCCGCAAGGTATGCAGAGGCACCTGGCCCATCATCAATTTCTCCACCCGGGCTATCTCAGAGCCGGTGATGCGTCCCTTGATGATGATCTTGATCCCTTGAGCCCCAGCCTGCATGCACCTTTGGGCGGCCTGGCGCATGGCCCGGCGGTATGCCACCCGGCGCTCCAACTGTTCGGCCACGTTACGGGCCACCAGATAGGCGTTGGTCTCGGGCTGCTCGATCTCGATGATATTCAGTTGTATCCGGCTTTCGGCGATGGACTCAAGTTTGGCGCGCAGGTTCTTCACCCGCTCGCCGTCCCGGCCGATCAAGATTCCCGGACGCGCTGAGTGGATATTGATGACGCTGTCTTGAGCGCCGCGGTCAATCTCGACTTTGGCGATCCCAGCGTCAGAGAAGGCTTTGTATTCGTTCTTGATACTTTCGCGCAGGCGCAGGTCCTGGGTCACTAGGTTACGGTAGGACGTGCTGTTGGGCGCGTACCAATGCGCCTTCCAGTCCTTTATGATGCCCAGACGGAACCCGTAAGGGTGGGTCTTATGCCCCATGCCTAGCTCCTATCCTCGTCTTCGTCCACAACCACCATTACGTGGCTGGAGCGCTTGATTATCGGGCCGATGCGGCCTCTGGCCCGGGGCCGGAAGCGTTTCAGCGATTTTGCGTTGTCTGCCGAGATATGAACGATCCGGAGATTGTCCCGGTTCATCAACATATTATTCTCGGCGTTGGCGGCCGCTGACGCCACCACTTTGGCCACAGTCTTGGCCCATGGTGAAGGCAGCAGGTTCAGTTGGACCAGAGCCTCATCGACGCGCCTGCCTCTGACCAGGTCCAAGATGGGCTTGAGCCTCTTTTGTGAGGCGCCCAGTGATTTGGCTAATGCTCTTACCGGCGGCACTTGGTTACCTCACCACCCGACTGGTCCGTTCGGACCTTGATATATGTCCACGGTAGGTCCTGGTGGGAGAGAACTCCCCCAGCCGGTGGCCCACCATGTTTTCAGTTATAAACACCGGCACATGCCGTCGGCCGTCGTGCACCCCGATGGTCAGACCGACCATCTCAGGCATAATCATGGAGGCGCGAGCCCAGGTCCGAATGACCGTATTGGCACCGGAGCGTTGCACGGCTTCCACGTGTTTCATCAGTTTGGGATGTACGTACGGTCCCTTTTTTATCGATCGGGACATCCTAGCGTCTCCTGGTCCTGCGCATAATAAATTTGCTGGACGCCTTCTTCTTGCGTCGTGTCTTATAACCCAACGTGGGTTTGCCCCAAGGTGTCTTGGGACCCGGCATGCCGATGGGAGACCGTCCCTCGCCACCGCCGTGGGGGTGGTCCACCGGGTTCTTGGCAACACCGCGGACATGAGGGCGNCGGCCCCGGTGACGGGATGCTCCCGCCTTACCCAAGCTTTCATTCTTGTGGTCGGGGTTGGACAGTTGNCCAACGCTGGCCCGGCAGCGAAGCAGCACCCGGCGCATCTCGCCAGATGGCAGACGCATCAGAACGTATTCGCCTTCCCGTGACAATACTTGGGCGCCGGTGCCTGCCCCCCGGACGATCTGGCCGCCCCGCCCCGGAGTCAACTCCAGGTTGTGGACAACCGTTCCCGTGGGAATATTAGTCAGGGGCAAACAGTTGCCCAAGCTGATCTCGGCATCCGGTCCGGACTGCACAAAGGAGCCCACTTCCAGACCGTGGGGCGCCAATATATAGCTCTTTTCGCCGTCGACATAGTAAATCAAGGCAATCCGAGTGGTCCGGTTCGGGTCGTACTCAATCGACTTTACCCGGCCCGGGACGCCATCCTTGATACGTTTGAAGTCGACCTTACGGTACATGCGCCGCGACCCGCCACCACGCGACCGTGATGTGATTCGGCCCCGGTTGTTGCGACCGGCATGGTTCTGCTTTGCTTCGAGCAGGGATTTCTCCGGCTTTGTAGCGGTAATTTCTTCGAAAGAAGCGCGCACCGCGTTCCGGGTTCCCGGCGTCCTTGGCTTTAGATTCTTTAATGGCATGGCGAGATCTCTACAACCCCTCGATCAGGTTGATACGGTCACCCTGTTTCAAGGTGACAACCGCTTTCTTGATGTCAGGGCGTTTCTTGATCCGGGGACCGTAGCGCTTCTGCTTGCCACGGAGTTTGGTGATGTTCACATCCAACACCGTGACGCCGAAGTTCTTCTCCACGGCTTCTTTGACTTCCACCTTGTTGGCCCGGGGGGCTATATGGAAGGTATATTTGCCCGATTCCTGTAACAGGGTGCTTTTCTCCGTGATGGTGGGCTTGATGAGTACGTGGTGGATATCCATCTAAGCCTCCTCTTCAGGAGTTTTCGCATCCGGTGTCTCCGCTACTTCCGCCTCAGGTGCTGGCTCATCTGCCGTACTGGCAGTTGTCCGGCGGCGGCGGGTGCGCGGCTTGGGAGCTTCTTCCTCCGCCGAGGTCTCGGCGGCGGCCTCTGGCGTTTCGGTTTCGGTTGTTGCAGCGGAGGTCCGGCGCCGACGGGTGCGGGGCTCGGGAGCCTCTTCCTCAGCCGGGGATTCAATCGCTGCGTCCGAAGTTTCCGTTTCTGTCGTCGCAGCAGTTGCGCGGCGGCGAGGCCTGGGAGCTGCTTCCTCAGCAACCGGCTCGGCGGCGGCCTCTGATTCAGTTGTTTCTACAACCTCTGCTGCCGGAGCATCCTCGGTTGCTGTGGCGGAAGCGGCCCATTTGGCGCCTCGCCGTCCGTGAGGTTCATTCGCCAGGGACTCTTCAACCCAGCGGGCCGCCTCAACCGTCATGATCACGACGTCCCGGGACAGCAGTTCCAGGGCATTCAGATGTTCGACCGGAAGCGTCCAAATCTTTTTCAGGTTGCTGGCTGCCAACACCACCTGGGTGTCGGTGCCTTTCGTTACCACCAAAGCCGAACCGGCGACGGATAAGTTCTCCAGCAGTTGGGCCATGGACTTGGTCCTGCCGTCAATGGTGCTGGTGGAGTCCAGACAGAGCAAACGCTCTTGTCTCGCTTTATCGGAAAGAACACAGCGTAGCGCCTGCCGTTTCATGCGCTTAGGCAATGCGGCACGGTAGCTGCGGGGGTGAGGTCCGAAAACAACGCCGCCATGACGCCATTGCGGGGACCTGGTGCTCCCCTGGCGGGCGCGGCCTGTATGCTTCTGGATCCACGGCTTGCGGCCACCCCCGGAAACCTGGGCCCTGGTCTTAGTGTCATGAGTACCGTGGCGTTTGTTGCCCTGGTAGATGACCATGGCCTGGTGGACCAAAGACTGATTCATGGGAACGTTGAAGACGCCATCATTCAGTTCAATGCTGTCCAGGGCGTCACCACTTTGATTCTTTACTGATACTTGCATTTGTTATCTATTACGCCAGTTTTGTTAGGCGCCGGCCCTCCGGATATGAACCAAACTATTGGTTGCGCCCGGGATGCCGCCCTTGATCATCAGCAGGTTCCGTTCGGCATCAATCTCGATTATCTCCAGTCCTTTGACCGTGATTCGGCGGTTGCCCATGTGACCGCCCATTTTCAGGCCTTTGTAGACCTTGCCGGGGGTGGTGCCGCCGCCGATGGAACCCGGAGCCCGCATCCGGTCGGACTGACCGTGCGTCCTGGGCCCGCCGCCGAAGTTCCAGCGTTTCATCACGCCGGCGAAACCGCGGCCTTTTGATGTACCGATGACATCCACTTTTTCACCGGCTTCAAAGATATCCACACCTATGGTCTGGCCGACCTCGAATTCGCTGGTGTCGTCAGTGGCAACCTCACGGAGGTACCGACTGAGACGGCTGTTCTTCAGATGTCCGCTCAACGGTTTATTCCGGCGTTTCACTTCGCCGAATCCCAGTTGGACCGCCTCGTAGCCGTCGGTCTCCTTGGTCTTGACCTGGGTGACGACGCAAGGGCCGGCTTCCACGACGGTAACGGGAACTACTATTCCGTCTTCACGGAAAATCTGAGTCATCCCTATCTTTTTTCCAAGGAATCCCTGGAGCATCTTTAGTAGCCTTCCCTATTGATTAGAGCTTTATCGAAATATCAACGCCCGCTGGCAGGTTCAACCTGGTCAGCGAGTCGATGGTCTTGGAAGTAGGCTCCAGGATGTCGATGAGACGTTTATGGGTCCTAATCTCAAAGTGTTCCCTCGAATCCTTGTCCACGTGGGGTCCGCGTATGACGCAGAACCGCCGGATGTGGGTGGGCAGTGGCACGGGTCCGGCGACACGCGCGCCAGTCCGTTCCGCAGTCTCCACAATCTGCCCTGTGGAAAGGTCCAACATCTTGTGGTCGAACGCTTTCAATATGATTCGTACTTTTTGCCGAGTTACCATATGCCTACTTTCCGGTCTTCATTTTTCTTAGTGGTCTGATCGCTGGATCACTAGGCTGGGACCAAAGTCTTGACGATGTGGTCCGGCACCGGCTCGTAATACTTGAACTCCATCGAGTATGAAGCGCGGCCCTGGCTCAGAGAACGAAGCGCAGTCGTATACGAGAACGTTTCGCCCAGAGGCAACAACGCCCGCACCGACTGGAGGTCTTCCTGACCCTCGATGGTCTGAATCTGCGCCCGCCGTGTTCCCAAGTCGCCGATGACATCACCGAGGTATTCGCCCGGTGTCACGACTTCAAGATCGGAGATCGGCTCAAGCAGAACGGGGGCGCATCTAGGCGCCCCTTCCCTGATGGCCAACATTCCAGCGCTGCGGAAAGCCAACTCAGAAGAGTCTACTTGGTGGAAGCTTCCGTCCACCAGAGATACTTTTAAGTCCACCAGAGGATACCCGGCCAGAGGGCCATTGTCCAGAGCGTCCCTCACGCCCTTCTCCACCGCGGGAATAAATTCCCTGGGGATGGCGCCCCTGGTGATTTTGTTCTCGAATATGATGCCTTCGCCCCGTTCCAGGGGAATAAGGTCCAACACCACGTGGCCGAACTGGCCGTGGCCGCCGGTCTGCCGGACGAACCGGCCTTCAACCTGCTTGGCGTTGGTCAAGGTCTCGCGGTACGAAACCCTGGGCATTCCGACTTGGGCCACTACGTTGAACTCGCGGCGCATGCGGTCCACGAGGACCTCCAGGTGCAGTTCGCCCATGCCGGAAATGATAGTTTGGCCGGTCTCATCATTCACGGTGACCAAGAACGTCGGGTCTTCGTCAGCCAGTTTCCGCAGGGCGTCCGTCAGGCGGTCCTGATCGGCCTTGGTGTTAGGCTCAATCGCCACCGAAACAACCGGTTTCGGGAACTTAGGCGGTTCCAGTATCAACCCGCCGTCTACGAACCCGATGGTGTCTCCGGTAAATGTGTTCTTCAAGCCGATAGCGGCGCATATGTTCCCTGCGGTCACCTCTTCCAGTTCTTCCCTGGAGTTGGCGTGCATCCGAAGCAAGCGCCCCATGCGTTCCCGGCCGTTCTTTGTGATGTTGTTGACGACCGCGCCGGCCTTAACCGTGCCCGAGTAAACGCGTAGGAACACCAACCGGCCAACATAGGGGTCAGTCGCAACTTTAAAGGCCAATGCGGCGAAGGGTTCATAGGCGTCGGGGCGCCGAATCTCAGTCTCTTCAGTACGGGGATTTATCCCTTCCACAGGAGGCACGTCGGCCGGGGAGGGGAGGAACTCAATGATGCAGTCCAGCAGATTGTGTATGCCTTTGGCGAACATCGCGCTGCCGCAGAGGACAGGCACGACTTTCTGGTCAATTGTTGCCTGCCTGAGAGCTTTCTTCAGCTCTTCAGAGCCAATCTCTTCGCCTTCAAGATATTTAATGAGAAGGGAGTCGTCTGTCTCGGCAATCTTCTCGATCATCTCTTGGCGGTACTCATCGTATTGGCTTTGGTACTCGGCCGGCATATCGACTTCATCTGGCCGGTCGGCGCTGCCTTCATTCACCCGGCCGATGGGGTACATGGTGGCTTTCCCGGTGATCAGGTCAATCATCCCGCCGAACTGGTCTTCCGCGCCGATGGGAAGTTGGATCGCAACGGGGTTGCCGTTCAGCCGGCGTCGGATCGACTCGATGGTACGTTCGAAGCTGGCGCCGACCCGGTCCATCTTATTAACGAAGCAGATGCGGGGAACTTTGTAGGTGTCGGCTTGGCGCCAAACGGTTTCTGACTGGGACTGAACGCCAGCCACGGCGTCGAGCACGACGATACCGCCGTCCAAGACACGGAGACTTCGTTCTACTTCAGCGGTGAAATCGACGTGGCCGGGGGTGTCGATAACATTGATGCGGTGGTCTTGCCAATAGGTGGTGGTCGCTGCCGCGGTGATTGTGATACCCCGTTCTTTTTCCTGGGGCATCCAGTCCATGGCGGTGTTGCCATCATCCACTCCGCCGGCGCGGTGTATGCGGCCGGTGGCGAAGAGGACCTGTTCGGTTACGGTGGTTTTTCCTGCATCAATATGGGCGATGAACCCGATATTACGGATGCTTTCGATTGGAAACGTGGCTTCCATCAGACTGGGCACTGGATACTTACGATGAAGACTGGGCACTGGGGCCTACATTAGATTATCTTAAAAGAAATTACCTACGGTAGTGCACAAAGGCCCGGTTGGCTTCCGCCATCCGGTGCAATTCCTCCCTTCTACGGACTGCCGTCCCCTCGCCCCGGGAAGCATCCATCAATTCTTGCG